>JAGQQS010000261.1 GCA_020426105.1 Planctomycetaceae bacterium | reverse complement strand
ATGAGTTCAATACTGATCGGGGATCGATCACGAACGCCTGCATTTTTCAACTCCGCCGCGTTTGCTCGAATGTCTGCGCCGGAAACGCGGGCGATTTCTGCGATCGCATCGATCAGCGGCACTTCTTCAAGTGTGATCGAAATCTTCTGCAACAACTTCTCGTGGAGCAAAGTATGTTGTGGCGGTGCCAGAGTCAGTGTTCGCCGACCGGTCTTCTTCAGTCCCGCAAGCAGTCCCCTGACTTCACGCTGCACCTTCTGCGTCTGCCTGACGAACACGACGTCTCCAAGCATGACAACTGCGCCGTCTTCATCGCCTTGCTCGATCAGCGTACTGCCGGTAGCCGACGAAATTGCTTCGACAATTCGTTGACCTTCGAATCCGGCGTCAAGAAGTTCGCCCAGGTTATACGACAATGTGACCATCTTGTGATTCGCGGCTTCCACTGTCGTCAAGAAGAGGTCGCCGCCTTCTTCATACCAGCCGATTCCGAGTGATTTCAAACGATCCAGCACCAAATACAGTGGTTGGTTGTCAAGTCTATCTGTGACAAGTTCGCTGGACAGAATCCCCTTTTCCTTCATCGCTGTTCCGTCAACGGATACGCTGAGTTGCTGTTCTTCCTGCAGCCAGCGATAAATTTCCTTCATGGTGACTCGATCGAACGCGACAGTTGTCGGCCTGGCAAGTTGTGGGTCCATGAGTGTTGCGGGATCAATGGCTCGGGGATCGTCCAGGATCTCAACCGGCTTCGCTGCGGCAGCTTTATCTGCAGTTGGAGTCTCTGTTGTCTGAGACTGAGCGGTTGCGACCTGCCCACAAAACAGGACGAGTAATAACGTTACGGCGGTTGTCAGCGCACTGGCAGTCGTTGAAGCAATTCTAAAAGGAGTTGGCATCATTGAATTCCTCAATTCGTCCCAATGTATGAGCGAGCAGAAACACTAATTTGTAAACGTGGATTGTCCGATTTTCTCAGCCACAATCCACACTAATTCTGCCTGGACTATGTATCGACCGGACGTGAGCAGCACCTCAACCGGAGATTCCGTCCGTTTTTGATGCAATCGCTGCTTCAATGGCACCTCGAGCGACGCACCGAGAATCAATTCCCATATGCAGCTCGACGCTCGAAAGCACACGAGCGGTCATCGTGTTTTCCGGGAATTTTGCTCCACACAAACTGTTTAGGGGATGTCTGTTTAGCCCGCCATTCCGCGTTGGCAGAAAAGTTCAGTCGCGTGTAACATCTATGGGCGGTCGCCTTTGGTCAGTATGGTGTCACTGGCAAATTAAGAGGTCAACCAGCCCGAACCCGGCATAGTAAAATCGCGATAGACTTAACGGAAAACAGCATGAAAATCCGAAAATCGTGGCTCGCACTTGTGACGCTCCTGTTGATCTCATCAGACGCCGAAGCGCGGCACTTTCGCGCAGGCTTTGCTAAGCAGGACATCACACCCGCCAAAGCAACTCCGATGTGGGGCTATGGTGCGCGTCATGCGGCGCTGTCCGTCGGGATTCGGGATCCACTTTATGCGAAGGCCGTTGTCATAGATGTGGGTGACGAAAAACTGGCGATCGTTGGTCTCGACCTTGGTCGATCTCCCACCGAACCCATGATGATCCGGATTCGTGAGGCAATCAAAACCACTTCCGGCATTGGACTGATTCTGATGTCCGGGTCGCACACCCATCATGGACCGGTCATTGAGCTGCTCGACGAACCAGGCAAAGGACAGGGGGTGTTCGATGACGCCATCAAGTACACATCAGAACTCGAAGCTAAAATCATTGCCGCGATCAATGCCGCAGCTGCCGACGTTAAGGACGCAAAGATCGGATGGGGCGCAAAGCAGGTCGCCATGAACCGCAATCGACATTCAAAAATCGAACCGAAACCGGTCGATCGTGAACTGGGAGTGATGCGCCTGGACGATGTGAGCGGAAAACCGATCGCGATTATTGTTAATTATGCCGCACACCCCACGATGCTGGATGCTGCCGACCTGAGATTTTCAGCTGAATGGCCCGGTGCAATGATGACGGCCGTGGAAAAACAGTTCAATTCCAATTGCCTCTTCATGCAGGGGGCTTCGGGCGATCTTTCTGTGATGGCGGACGAGCAGACGCGAGGCATCGAAGCATTTGGAAAAGCAATGGCAGTTCACGTCACTGAGGTGGCCGAAAGCATAACACCTGAAGTTCCTGCACGCCCGCGGCTGAAAGGTGTGGAAAACACGTTTGAATTCACGACGAGACTGTCCTTTGCAAATCCCGTCACTCCGTTGATGTTCAGTGCTGCGTTTTTCCCTGAGCTTGCGAATGCATCGATGTCCGAGGATCTGCTGAAGAATACAATTCATCCGCATCTGACGACGGTGATCATCAATCAGGAACTCGCTCTGGTCGGCGGATCGGGCGAGTTTTTCTGCGAACACAGTTTGAGGCTGAAAGACAGGTCAAGGGCTGCAGAGACGTTTTTCTTTGGTTATTGCAATGGACACCATATGTACTTTCCCACAATCGAAGCGGCCGCCGAAGGTGGCTACGGTGCCGATCCTGCGGTGAGTTGGGTGAGCCCCGGCGCTGGCGAAGAAATGATGGATGAGGGCCTGATCAACATTTACACGATGTTGGGGAAATTCACTTCTGTAACGCCTGCGAAGCGTTAGTTGAATGATCTGAACATGCAGATTAAACAGGGAAAAGATTCAGCTTTGCCTGTTGGCGACGTTTGTCGCGGCGAATCCTTTTGCATACCGGTTTGATTGATTGATACACTGGCCGGATAAAACTGCAAATGGATGGCAGGAACCGGGATTTGCAGCCGCGCTGGCTGAGCGGTCAATCCATTCCTGCTCCATTTACAGGCCGCTCGTGTCGATATTCATCACGTCGGGGTGTTTTATGGGATTCTTAACAGGGCGTATTCATTTGCGACGACTCTTCATCTTGCTATTGGCGTTTGTCGTATTTTTGCTGCCTGCCGGGGCGGGAGCTGCGCCACCGGAAGAATTTACAGAACCTGCCGGCCTGGTTTGGTTTATTGGTACTGTTGAGCAGGTAGTGGATGACGTACCTTTGATCGATCTGGGTGAAGTGCATACGCTTCGCGATGGCTTTAAGGTCGCGGCTGTTCGCTATCGCGACAACCATTTTCTGCCATTGGGGGTGTTGGAAGTCAAACACAGCCATCCGACCTGGTGTCAGATGCTCCCACCGAGTGGATTTACATCGGAAGTCGGCGATTTGGTCGTTTTCGTGGAAGCTCCGGGTGATTTGGGGGCTGGCGACGCGATTCGGGACTCATTTATCCGGCATCGTATTATCGCGAACGCTAACCGGAATCGATACTCGACGACTCGTGATTTTATTGAAGCCAATGAGCTCCAGCATGTCATTGAAAAGCAACCCGGCTGGACCGAAGGGAATCGGCGCGTAGCAGGTACAATTCGATCGCCGACGGTCACGCGGGATATGTTGAATCATTTCCGCCTGTTTATGACGCAAATACTCCTGTTTCAGGATTATGAAGATCAGGGGGTGGATGTCGCTCAGGTGACCTCGGAACCATGGGGTCTGATACTGCGAGCACTGCGACGTCGGGAGGAATCGCGGGACGCCGGGACCGAAGTGTTCGTGGAAGTTTCGTCAGCAGACTCCGTCGCTGCTGAAGGCGAAACGGAACCCGACAGATCATTGGCTGTCGTGCGCGAAGTCAATGATTTGATGTTTGAACAATCTCAGGAGGAACGGAATCTGATAGCGGCAATCTGCGCGACATTGCTGCAGACGAAATCTTCCAATGAACGCCAATGGATGATCCAGCAGCTTGCGAAGAGTCAATTCCCGTTTCTTGCCCGGCAGGAACAGATCGCCATCGATATGGAAGCGATTATGCGAAGAGTCCGGAAAACGGAATAGCAGCGAAGTATGCTGCTCTTTGCCGCCTCAATGACTTTCCAGCAGTTTGTCCGTCATGATTTGACGATCGAACCTGCCGGCGGATCAGCGTGTCGTGGTTTTGCGATTGCGAGTTGCATAATTTGCTCCTGACTCGCACTCCTGGCGTCGCTGATTTCTCCGGTGACAGATCCTTCATGCATCACAATAATGCGATCCGCCATCCCCAGTACCTCCGGCAATTCAGAGCTGATCATGATAATTGCCTTTCCAGCCGCTGCCAGTTCATTCAGTAACAGATAAATTTCATACTTCGCGCCGACATCGATTCCGCGTGTCGGTTCATCAAAGATCAGCACCTCGCAGTTGCGAGCCAGCCATTTGGCGAGAACGACTTTCTGTTGATTGCCCCCGGACAATGTTGCCGCATGCTGCTCCGCGTCATGAATTTTTATATGCAACGCCTTCACATAGTGCGCAAACTCGTCGCGTTCCTTCCGGAGTCGCACAAAACCCGCCCGTGAGAGACGCTCCAGATTCGGCAGCCCAAAGTTTTCCTGGACCGAATGTCCCGGCATCAGCCCCTGCAATTTGCGATCTTCCGTTAACAATCCAATGCCGGCAGCAATGGCGTCGTGAGGCGAGGCGATATGCACGACACGACCGTCTACCTGGATCTCTCCGGCATCACGAGGATCAGCTCCGAAAATCAACCGGACAGTTTCTGTGCGTCCCGCTCCCACTAATCCAGTCAGCGCAAGAATTTCCCCCCGCCGAACTGTAAATGAAACGTCACGGACCGCACGCCCCCGCGTCAATCCCTGGACCTGCAGTCGGGGCGGCCCGATGAGTACAGACCGACGAGGGAATTCGTCGCTGAGTTCGCGACCGACCATGAGTTCAATCAGCTCCCCGCGCGTCACGTCTTCGATAGAGCGCTCACCGACGTTCAGCCCATCACGCAGGACCGCAATACGATCAGCCACAGTGGAGATCTCGTCCAGTCGATGACTGATGTAAATGACGCCGATGCCCTGCCGTCTTAATTCGTCGATGATTGCAAACAGTCGCGTCACTTCGTGCGAGGTCAGTGCTGCGCTGGGTTCATCCATGACAATAATCTGAGCTTCGAATGCCAGAGCTTTCGCGATCTCTACAAGTTGCTGCTGAGCAGTCGTCAGAAATCGACATGGAATGTCGAAATCAATCGTAACTCCAAGTCGCTGAAACAAATCAGTGGCGCGTCGCCGTTCCTGTGCGTGAAGTACAAACCCAGCGCGTGACAACTCCTGTCCGAGGAATATGTTCTCACAGGCAGTCAATCCGGGGACGAGATTGAATTCCTGATAGATGACGGCCACGCCGGCCTGCCGGGAATCATGCGGCGTGGTAAAATGCTGAACGACTCCATTGATCTCGATCTCACCCCGGTCGGCAACGACAGCGCCACCCAGTACCTTCATCAGTGTGCTTTTGCCGGCACCATTTTCACCCAGCAACGCCAGAACCTCACCCGGATTTAAACGGAGGTGAACTCCGCGCAGGGCCTGCACACCCGGGAACGATTTAACAATGCCGCGCATTTCCAGCAACACTGGTGGTTCGCGAACAGGCAAGGCGTTCGTTGCGGTCATCGCTTTGTCCGATGGTGTGGACTTATGGAAGTCGTGACAGGCAGCCTATCTGAGTTCAGGATCGGCTGCCGCATCTGCCTGGCGGTACAGACTGGTCGGAATCAATATTTGCGGCGGAAGAGTTTCTCCCCGGGAATAACGGACGATGGCAGTCACGATCTCTGCGCCCATTTTGTCTGGAAACTGAATCGGGTCCGCGTAAATCTTTCCGTCTTTGATGGCCTGCTTGCCTTCGGGCTGTCCATCGAATCCGACGATGAACACCTGATCTGCTTTGCCTGCTTTTTCCAATGCTGCCCGAGCGCCCAGGGCCGCCGGATCGTTAATGGCAAAAATGCCTCGCAGATCGCCGTGAGCCTGCAGTGCGTCTTCAGCAGCCTTATAGCCCATGTCTTTCGCACCACCACTTTCAAGTTCGGTGACGATATCAATTTTTGACGCTGAAGTTGCATTGTGGTGTTCGATGACTTCGCGAAATCCCTGAACCCGTAACAGGCATGACTCAGCCTGCTTGAAATGCAGAATTGCCACAGGACCGCCCGCAGCGCCAAGCGCTTCAATCATGGCATGCCCTGCTTCCTTACCTCCCCCCAGGTTGTCACTGGCGACTTGTGTGACGATTTTAACATCCGGTTCATGACACGGAATATCTACGGTAAATACTGGTATCCCTGCCTTATTCGCCTCCTGAATTACCGGTACAATAGACTTTGAATCGCAGGGGCTCAGCACAATCGCCGACACTTTTCTGACGATAAAATCTTTGATCTGATTGCTTTGCTTTGCGACATCTTTATCCCCGCTGACGACGATCGTTTCGTAGCCATGCTTTCGTGCCGCGGCGGTCAGATTGTCTCCAATCACTTTGAAAAATGGATTATCCAGCGTCAGGAGCGACACACCGATTGTTCCCTGCGATGTTACGTTCGTTTCCCGTGCTAATCGTGATTCAGCTGAATCACGGCCGTTTTCAGACTGTCCGCATCCGGCGCACAGCAGGAATGAACTGGCGATCAGAATAACGGCTGTTTGTTTCAATGTTTTTGCGCAGCCAGTCGCAGCGGCACCCGCTGGCAGCCCAACAGGACGGACTGTTTTACAAAGGGATGGCATAATCGATGATCCTTGGAGTGCAGGTGCGCCAGCAGGCGACGAATCTAAATAATTCACAGCGTTGCCCTAAAGGGATCTTTTTTCAATGGTCGTTCATCACTCACAGAGTAATGGGTGATTTGTCGCACGAGTCCTGAAGCGGCAATTTGATCGCCTTGCCACACAATTTTGCCCGCCACTGCTGTGGCAGGTGTCCAATCCTGCTGATCTTTCGGGGCAACAGTCTGCAAGGTTAAGATCTCAATGTGCCATTGCAACCGATCAGAACCTATTTTTCTGCCGGGAGACGCAACAACTTCATCATTCAGGAGCGATAGAACGACGGCTGGCGACCCGCTGAACGATAAGTTGCTTGACACGCAGGTGGGTATTTCAACAAACTGCAGGATTATGACTCAGCTGTTTCACATTTTGACCGCCGTGACTCTGGTATTTCCCATCGGGCTGCTTGATGCTTTGCCATGCTGGAAAGAATTTGCCAGTTCCAACTGCATGCTGGAAGAAGTGTCGTGGGAAGATTGTGAAGACGCGTGTCGAATGGAACTTGAGAAGCAGTGCGTGTGCATTGAGCATGCTCCGCCACTTCAAATCGCAGGCCCGGTAATGCGAATGCCGGTCTTCTGTGCGATCCCGGCTGTCAGTCGCGAATGCATTGAGATGCGGGGATGCCGCCCACCGCCAGTCGTTGAACACTGTTGAATTGTGTTCGGAGCGGCGATGTTGATGGTCGTCCGCACTAAAAAAAACAGGCCGCCGACAAACGGTATGCAAATTGCGACACTGCGCCCTCTTGTGTCGAAGCGTTGAGCCTGGCGAATGGGAAGCAGGACGCAACAGCGATAAGTACCTTTCGAGTGGCAATCGCGATCGGGGTTGATGTTTCATTGATCACCTCCCGTTCTCAATATTCTCAATGAAGCGACAAGATCCAAATGACCGCTGTTTATCAGAGCGCTAATGCTGCCGTGCCGGCTGAATCCACTGAACAATTGCTCCGGCGACTGGCGGAGTTACTGCCGCTCCAGGGCCCCATCACGGCCTTTGCATTTCTGAATCCGTTGCAGGGGATGGAAAACCAGCCGTTTATCGAAGCTCTGCGACAGGTTGAGGAGATCTACGGCTGCGAACCATTTTTACCGGAGGGTGCTTACAGGAAAAAGATGGCGCAGGGGCGTATCTCGGTTGATGATCTGACCGAGATTCTGGCAGAAGATCCTGGATATGACGGGGATCGGCAGGTAGGAGGAATCGTGCGATGTGCGGCCCTGCGTCTCAGTATGTTGCAGCATTCAATTAATCCAGGTACCGAACATGAGCTGCACTGGGTTATTGCGGAAACAAATGCATTACTCCGGTTCCGCAGTGAAATCTCTCATAGTGTCCGTGAACGGATGATCGATTCAACGCGTCGATGGGTTGCCGATCGGTTTCCCTTCTCGACGGAAACCAACCATCTGATTTCAGCAGATGAACTCACGGGAGTAGTGCGCGATGCGATCCCTCGTTCCATGTTTCGGGGATCGCTGACGCTGGACGAGAATTCGTGGGAGACCATCACGCTGGCGCTGCTTTGGCAAATTATAAAAGCCCGTATCGAAGGCGTACCGAATGAAGTGCAGAATCCTGTGCGTCTCGTCCGCCACCGTGATCTTTTGCTGAAAGCTACGCGTGAAGATTCAGATCGACTCGTACATGAAGTCCTGATTCAATTCTGCGCGGTATTCCTTGATCAGGGATATGCTCAATGGAAACTGCCGACGGGTGATACAGGATTCTTCCAGTCATTCCTGTCTTTGTTCAGTACTGGAGGATATTTTGCGAAGCGCTGGTTGAGGCCAGTGCAGGACGAAGTGCGTCGGATTCAGCGGTGCGGTCAGACGGCACTGGAGTCGCTTGAAGAATCCTTGATTTTGCTTGGCGTCGGATCAGACGACAAAGAGTGTTTCATTCGCAGTTCGCTGCTGGCCCTTCGCGGCTGGGCCGGGATGATCTGGCAGACGGAAGATCGACCGGATCGCGTCTATCGGCCTTCGCGTCAGGGGACTTTAATCGAATATCTGGCCGTGCGTCTGATCCTCGAGCGATTTGCACTTGCCTGGCTTTCGCACGAAACGCTCGGCTATGCAGGTTCCCTCGACCGGCTGCGTGAAACTCTTCGCAGTGAAGTTCCTGAAAACAACCTGTCTGCCACTACAGAACAACGGGCTTACCCGATTCTGCAGCTGGCGCAGTTGCACGGCTGGACACCGCAACTGATTGCTGATCTGACGGAACCCCAGTGGCAGGAACTTGTTCAGGCCGTGGAGCGATTTTCGCCGTTTGAACGGCGGCGGGTATTTCATCAGGCGTTTGAGCGAAGGCTGCTGCGGCATACGCTCGACTGTTTCTCGATACGTGCCAGCCAGCCGCGGGTGTTTCCAGAGAATCCCAAGCTGCAGGTGTTTAGTTGTATTGATGCACGTGAGGAGTCGTACAGGCGGCACATGGAAGAAGTCGCGCCCGAGGTTGAGACGTTTGGAAATGCGGGATTCTTTGGTGTCGCGATGTATTATCGAGGAGCCGGTGATGCAACCTATACCACGTTATGCCCGATCGTTGTCAAGCCTCTGTACTGGATGGTTGAAGACGTCGTCTATGCGCTCGCCGATTCCGGGCGGCAACGGGCGCGCGCTCGACGCCTGCTTGGCACTGCCACACACAGCTTCAATACCGGCACACGCGGATCGATCACGGGCGCTGTCCTGACAGCACTGCTCGGACCGTTGTTTACCGCACCGCTCGTTGGTCGGATCCTCTTTCCGCGGATTACCGCCAGGATGCATCGCACTGCACGGGGATTTGTTGCCCCACCGCCAGTGACTCGTTTGCGGCTGGAACGGGAAGAAGGCACGCCTGCAGGGCCGGACGAAAAGGGAATCGGCTTTACACTGTCCGAGATGGCCAATATGGCTGAACGTGCCCTCCGGGACATCGGCCTGACTCAGAATTTTGCGCCGCTCGTGGTGATCCAGGGGCATGGTTCCGACTGCCTGAACAATCCCCACGAATCCGCTTATCACTGCGGTGCCTGTTCGGGTGGACGGGGAGGCCCCAACGCTCGCGCGATGGCAGCGATGTTAAATGATCCCCGCGTACGTCGGGAATTGGCGGCGCGCGGCCTGAACATTCCTGAAGAAACACGATTCGTTGGCGCGATGCATAATACGGCGACCGACGCGGTCAAGTTTTATGATCTCGAACTGCTGCCAGCATCGCACATGCGGCATTTGCATTATGCCGTTGACATCTTCGACCGTGTCGCCGAACGAAATGCGCACGAACGCTGTCGTCGTTTCGAAACAGCACCGCTCGATTTTTCTCCTGCGGAGGCTTTGCAGCACGTGGACGACCGCAGCGAAGATCTGGCACAGACTCGCCCCGAATATGGAAATTCCACCAATGCGATCTGCTTCGTCGGTCGCCGCAGCCGTATCCGCGGGATGTATCTCGATCGACGATCCTTTCTGATGTCCTACGACGCCAGTCAGGATACCGACAACTCTATGATTCTGGCTCGAATTCTGGGCGCAGTGATTCCCGTATGCGAAGGCATCAACATGCTGTATACGCTGTCATCGATCGACACCCGCGGCTTTGGAAGCGGCACCAAACTGCCGCATAACGTCACTTCGCTGCTGGGTGTCATGGATGGAGCGGCGAGTGACCTGCGGCCCGGCCTGCCCTGGCAAGGTGTCGATATTCACGAACCAGTACGGCTGCTGTTTATCATCGAGTCAACTTCTGAAGCGATGCTGCGGATCATGAATGACAATCCAACCGTTGGCCGCATCTGTCGCAATGAGTGGGCGCAACTTGCCGTCCTGGATCCAAATTCCAATCGGATTCAACGTTTTGTGAAAGGCACGTTTGTCGATTACGAACCCACGACTTCTGAAATGGCCACGGCGGAGAGTTCATTGGATTGGTACCGCGGCTGGCGAGACAACCTTCCGTTCGCCTTGATTAAAGGGAAGTGAGCAACGTCGTCAATTCGCAGCCGGCAAATTCTGATCCTCTGAATTTCAGGCGCAGTTCCCCGGACAATTTGCGTTCTTGTCTCACCTCAACTCTCAGGTACCTGAAAATGTTAGTTCATTTCTTTGGAATCATGGTCGTTGTCAGTCCCGCCGCACTGCTTGCGGTGCTGGGCCTGACGACACTGTTCCGCATCAGGCTGAGCGAACGGTCTGTCGCACGTTTCGCCCAGGCGTCGAGCGCTGTGGGACTCATGGCTTCCCTGGGAATCCTGGCCTACATGCTGACAATGAATGTACGCCATCTGCCACTCGAACTGGGAGACTGGGTATCGCTCGAAAATTCCGAATCGGAAGATCAGCCTGCCGTACCCCATGAAGCTGCTCACACGCCCGATCAGAGCAGTGCTGCTGCTGCGCCGACTGTTGCGGCAGGCACTGAATCCGGTGATTCGATGACCGGCGAAACCACGAGTGTCGAAGGGCTGCCGGAAATTCGTCACGAGGGACACTTCCACTTTTTGCTGAAGTTTGTCTTTGATCGTCTGAGCGTACCGTTTGCGATCATGTCGTTTGTGCTGTGTGGAGTGATCGGGGCATTTGCTTTTCGTTATCTGCATCTGGAAGAAGGATACTTTCGTTTCTTCCTGTTCTATTCAATTTTTCAGCTGGGCATGGTGATTTCGTCGCTGGCTGGGACGATCGAAACATTGTTTATGGGGTGGGAGCTGGTTGGTCTTTCATCCGCGCTGCTGATTGCTTTTTTTCACGATCGTCCGGCACCGGTGCAAAATGGTTTGCGTGTCTGGTCAATCTATCGCGTCGCAGATGCCGCGTTTCTGATTGCGGCGCTGACATTACATCATTTGTCAGGATCGGGTGATTTTGAAGGATTGATGGGCACCGGTGCGTGGCCGGGTGGAACAGCCACGATCACCGAAAATCAGGCATTGCTCGTGGGAACTCTGCTGCTGTTTGCCGCGGCGGGGAAATCGGCACTTGTACCATTTTCCGGCTGGCTGCCTCGTGCGATGGAGGGCCCCACACCGTCCAGCGCCGTCTTCTATGGCGCGTTGTCTGTCCATCTGGGGGCATTTCTGCTGCTGCGTGTAAGTCCCGTGTTGCAGATGTCTCCCGTGCTGTGCGCTATGGTCGTCGCGCTGGGCCTGATCACCATGATTTTTGCCGCGATGGCAGCCCGCGTTCAGGCCGACGTCAAAAGCGCTCTGGCTTATGCATCACTGGTGCAGGTGAGCATCATCGTTGTAGAAATAGGCCTCGGACTGCGTTACGTCCCGCTGATTCATATGATCGGACACATGTGTGTGCGGACGCTGCAGCTTGTGCGAGCACCGTCGCTGTTGAAAGACTACAGCATTCTGGAAAACGCGCTCGGCGATCGACTTCCGGATACTCGCTCACCGTGGGATCGCTGGCTATCGCCGGGCGTCCGCGCTCGATTTTACCGCTTCGCCTGGGAACGCGGTTATCTGGATTCTATTCTTGATGATTTCGTCGTACGTCCGTTCGTAAACATCTTCAAATGGTCTGATCGGATGGAACGCCGCTGGACAAGTTTCCTTGGGAGCCCTGTCGGCACAGAAGTGACGTCAAAATCAGACCCCGGGGAATCGTAAGCCAACCTGTTGTTCTGCATGCCGAGCCTTCAGCTCAGGCAACTGAATATCTAAATTAGAATACCGAAAACCTAAAGATGATCCCTGAACTGCATTTTCCCTGGCTGGAATTTTCAATCCTGCTGCCGCTGCTCGGAGCTCTCGCATGCGCGTTGTTGCCGACACCGGAAGCGGCTCAGCGCGTTGCGACTGCCGTCAGTGTCGTGACACTGCTGTTTACCTCTGGCGAATGGTATGACTTCAGCCTGATGAATACATTTCAGGCGCACGACCACTGGGACATGATTCAATGGATTTTTCGGCACGACTACTTCGTGATCGACGAACTTAGTGCTCCATTGCTGCCGTTGACCGCGTTGTTGTACTTGATGACGATTTTTTCAACACTGCGCACGAAGCTGGGACGCTTTTCGTTTAGCCTCACACTGTTATCCGAATCGATCGTGCTGGCCACGTTGAGTTGCCATAGTCCGTGGATGATTATCACCTTGTTGTCTTTGGCCTGTGTCCCGCCGTGGGTTGAACTGAGTCGTCGCGGTGCTTCGACGAAAATCTTCAGCATTCATATGGGGTTGTACATTGTCCTTCTCGTGGTAGGCTGGAGCTTAACTGACGAAGCTGGCGGACCGAAAAGTGCAGGACTACTGCCGGCCACGCTGTTGACAGTCGCCGTGTTGTTGCGTGCGGGTGTAGTCCCGGTGCACTGCTGGATGACCGATCTGTTCGAACATGCCTCATTCGGGACCGCGATTCTGTTCGTCGCACCGATGACGGGAGCGTACGCGGTCATGCATCTCGTGCTGCCTTTCGGTCCATCGTGGGCCATGCGAAGTATTGCTGTCCTGTCGCTGGTCACCGCGGTTTATGCGGCTGGCATGGCCACGATTCAGAACGATGCCCGCAGATTCTTCTGCTATCTCTTTCTGAGTCACGCATCGCTCGTACTGTGCGGTTTGGAGATTGTCGACACGATTGGCCTGACCGGCGCATTGTGTGTCTGGATTTCGGTGGGAATTTCCCTGGGAGGATTTGCCCTGACACTGCGTTCTGTTGAAGCACGGATCGGACGTGTCGCTCTGGATCGCTATCATGGTATGTATGAACATACTCCGACGCTGGCCGGGCTGTTCATTCTGACCGGTCTGGCGTCCATTGGCTTTCCTGGAACGCTGGGTTTTGTTGGGATGGAGTTACTGATTGAGGGCGCGGTGGGCGTCTTTCCGTTCGTCGGTCTGGCAGTACTGCTGGCTGCCACACTGAACGGGATTGCGATCATGCGTGCGTACTTTCGGATATTTACCGGTCGTCGATTTCAGACAACCGCCATTCTCAGATCTCGAGCGTCGGAACGCTTCGCGTTGCTTGTGCTGACATTTCTCGTCCTGGGGGGCGGTTTATGGCCGCAACCTGGTGTCGCTTCGCGGCACCATGCGGCTCAGGAACTGCTGCGGCTGCGAAGGAACCCCGATCAGATCATTGAACCCGTTGATGAGTCGCCGCACGATCAACAGGAAGAATCAGCAACGCCGCCTGTCGACCGACACGATTCGAATCCTGTGTCCCCGGAACCGCAGGCTCTGAAATTGCCGCCGCCGTCGCGGGATGCTGTGGTCGTCCGAAGTACGGACAACCGTGGAGACCCGGCTTTTTCATTGGAGCCCGAGCACTGATGACAGTGCTGTTCCAACAATGACATTATCTTTCAGACAATTACTTTCGAAAAGCGCCGGAGTTCAGTGTTATGGTTGAAAATAATCCCGTTCCTCGTGGCAACGCCACTGGTTTTATTCGTTACATGAAAAACGACATGGTCTCCGGACTGCTCGTTTTTCTGATCGCCTTACCCTTATGTGTAGGCATCGCACTTGCGTCTGGATTTCCACCACTGGCCGGGATTTTTACCGCCATCGTGGGAGCGATTCTCACGACCTTTATCAGCAATTCCGAAATGACCATCAAAGGACCGGCAGCCGGACTGATCGTGATTGTGCTCGGATGTATCGAAGAATTTGGTGGCAATGGGACATCCGGCGGCTGGATGCCCGAAGATATGAACGCCTATCAGGCGACGCTGGCCGTTGGCGTCGTTGCCGCCGTTCTGCAGATTCTGTTCGGGATTTTCAGGGCGGGCATTCTCGGTGAATTCTTCCCGGCGACCGTTGTGCACGGAATGCTGGCCGCGATTGGCGTGATCATTATTGCCAAGCAGATTCCGGTTGCTTTGGGAGTGACCGACGTCAAAGGAGGGCCGTTGTCGCTGCTGAGGCAGATTCCGGATTTCTTCGTCCACGCAAACCCCGCGATAGCAACGATCGGAATTGTAAGCCTGGTCATCATGTTTCTGTGGCCGATGGTGCGCAGTCGTGTTTCATTCCTGAAACCAATACCCGCACACCTGATCGTGTTACTGGTTGCTGTACCCATGGGGATGATGCTCAATCTCGAATCTGCACATGAATATGAAATCTTCCATTCGCAATATAAGCTCGGAGAACAGTATCTCGTCAAGATGCCGAACAGGATCTTCGGAATGTTTGAGGAGATTACATACCCCGATTTCAGCGCCCTGACTCAGTTTAAGGCGTGGAAATGGATCATGATGTTTTTCATGATCGGCAGCCTTGAGTCACTGCTCAGCGCAAAAGCGGTTGATCTGCTCGACCCGTATAAGCGCAAGACAAATATGAATCGCGATATGCTGGCCGTTGGTGTGGCGAATCTTGCCGCGTCGATGATCGGCGGGTTGCCCATGATTTCAGAAATCGTGCGGAGTCGTTCGAATATCGATAACGGTGCAAAAACAAGGTTTGCAGATCTGTGGCACGGTGTGTTTTTACTGCTGTGCGTCGGCCTGATTCCCACAATTCTGCACCTGATTCCCCTGGCCGCGCTCGCTGCGATGCTCGTCTATACAGGGACACGTCTGGCGCATCCTAACGAATTCCGCAATGTGTACCGGATCGGAAAAGAACAATTGCTGTTGTTCGTCGTGACTCTGGTGGTAGTGCTTGCGACTGACCTGCTGATCGGCGTGGCGGTCGGAATTTTGCTGAAAATGATTTTGCATGTCGCCAACGGAGTGCCGCTGCGTTCGTTTTTCAAGGCCTATGTCGAAGTTGAAGATGTCGATGAGAATACGAGTCTGATTATTGCCAAAGAGTCAGCCATCTTCAGCAACTGGATTCCGTTCAAACGCCAGATCGAAGACATCGGTCTTGTGCAGAAGCGAAATATCATCCTCGACCTCTCCGGAGCCACGCTCGTCGATGCCAGCGTGATGGAGAAACTGGAAGAGATGGTCCATGATTTCCATCAGGAGGGCCTGAATCTGGAGCTGAAAGGCCTCGATGATCTGCGTGCACTATCACCAAGCGTCCACGCGGCCCGCAAGCGGGGACTAACTCCAGCGAGACGTCTGACAATCGTCGCTGATCAGGACGTGGCCGAGACTCTGACCGCAGCCATTGTGGAGATGGGCGCGACCGGATTCACGGAGACACCGGGTTTTGGCGCCGGGAGGCGACATTTGGAAAACCACGACCTGCATCAACACAAGCAAACTCGAGTCGAATATATTCTCCCGTTTGACATCTGTGAGCAGGTTGTGGAGTACCTCCGCACTCACATCCTGCCTATTCAGCATGTGACAGTCTGCGTCGAAACGGTGGAAGTGTTACGCATCACATCGTTTGTGCCGCTATCCGCCACCTCGCCACTGGGCGTCGCAAAGCACTGAGGAAAACTTCGCGCGGCTAAGTCAACATGCGGTTCCCATGTGGTCTCCCACGCGGGCAAAAAGTTCTCTTCGTTGTCTCGAGTTTTCGACAAGGTCTTGATCAAAGCGGATCCTGTTTGGCTCGAAGATTACGATGGTTGAAGACCCTCCGAAGCTGAAATAGCCTTTTTCTGTTCCCTTCGAAACGTCGGTCCCGGCCGAATAGGTCTGGCAGATGCTCCCAACACACGTCGCACCAATTTCAAGCAGGAGGACAGTACCAAACAGTTCCGTGTCGATTTCCGTGATACAGCGTTTATTCGTCGCGAGGATCTGAATGTTCCGGCATAAAGCGATCGGATTGACGGAGTAGAGCGGTCCGTTGATGAGCTTCGTGGGACCGGGTGTTCCGGATACGGGAAAGTGAAAGCGATGGTAATCGACAGGGCATAAACGCGACAGCAGCAGACTGCCATCAGCATATCTTGCCGCGCGCGATGACTCCCCCAGCAGCTTTTCGAGGCTGAACATTTCGCCTTTCACGAAAAGTCCGTCGCATCTGGAAATGTCAGGCACGCAGAGGTGGCGGCCGTCTGCAGGAAACACGACTGAAGCCGGATTCGCATCGATCGGCCGTGCTTCCGGCTTCAATTTGCGATAGAAGAATTCGTTAAAGTTCGCGAAGTCATCGGCGTTTCGTTCAAACTCGCCAGCGTCCAGTCCGTATTCCCGGATAAAGGGCAATATCTTTGCCTTCGTTGCAGGCTGATTCATTCGCCAGCCATACCAACGTGAGAATAATGCCCGCTTGACCAACAGATTCAGGGACAATCTTCCGGCAAGCGATCCGTACGTCCAGCGGAGTGCGGCATCACCGTAAATTTTTTCGACGCAGGTTTCCTCGCGGTAGCGATCATAATAAATAACGTCATCCATGCTTTCGCATTCTGCCTGAAAAACTCTGCGTGCCCGGTAAACTTCGTGTCTCGTGGTCCCGTTTTTTTGTTTATTGTATCGTTGTATCACAGATCAGCAGTCAGCAATCACGCAGAATGCCGTTAAGCAAACAATTCGTGGATAACCTTACCACCCTCCGGGCCGGTTAAGCGATGATCTCGACCTTCGTGTCGGAATTTAAGGTCGTTGGCCGCAAGGCCAAGCGAATGGAGAATTGTCGCGTGCAGGTCACGGAAGTGAATCTTTCCTTCCACCGCCCGGTCGCCGGTGTCGCTGGTCCGTCCGTGGACATATCCCTTTTTCATGCCGCCCCCAGCGAGCCAGAACGTAAATCCGTCCGCATTGTGGCCGGATTCGTCACTGCCATCGTCCGGTACAAGCCCCGGCCGACCGAACTCACCGCCCCAGACGACCAGCGTGTCGTCCAGCAGACCGCGTTGATCAAGATCCTGGAGCAGCGCTGCAATCGGTGCATCGACGGTATCGCAATTCGCTTTCAGATCACGCCTGTGATTCTTGTGCTGATCCCAGCCTCCATGACTGACCTCAATAAATCTGACGCCAGCTTCAGCGAAACGCCGCGCCAAAAGACATTGCCGACCAAAGTCGGTCGGACGACAGGTGCCTGTCTGCAGCTTCTCGCCTACTCGGTACTGTTTGAGGGTCTCTGATGTTTCACTGGAAAGGTCCAGCAGCTCAGGAGCCGCAGTCTGCATACGGAAGCCCAGTTCCATCGACTCAATCACACTTTCCAGTTCCTGATCACCAGCCCGTTGGGCCAGATGCTGCTGATTCATGGACTGCACGAAGTCAAGTTGCCTCCGTCTGGCAACCAGCGGCAAGTGACTGCTGCTGATGTTATCAATCGTCGCGAGCGACATATCTTCGCCATTCACACCGATTGGCGTACCATTATAGACAGACGGCAGAAAAGCCCCCGTATAAGTCGAGCTTTTTGACGTATTCAGACTGATAAAGCCGGGCAGATTCTGATTCTCAGAGCCCAGTCCGTAGTTGATCCAGGAACCAAGGCTCGGGCGCTTTCGCAGACGCTCGCCGGTATGCAACTGCAGAAACGATTGTGCATGAATTTCGGTGTCGGCGTACATGCCGTTGAGCACACAAAGTTTGTCCGCCTGCCGGGCTGTAGCCGGCATCAGTTCTGAGATCCAGAGGCCGCTTGCACCGTGCTGCCGGAAGCGGGCCACAGACCCCGGATGTTTTTTCTTACCAGTCTGAGGTTTGTAGTCGAACGTATCCATCTGTGCCGGACCGCCGCTCATACACAGAAAGATCACCCGCTTTGCTGTTGCAGGAAGTGCTGAGGTCTGCGGTGCCAGATCCGCGTGAGACGCAGCCTGTGCCCGTTCAGAACAAAGACCCTGCAGTGCCAGAAATCCAAAACCGCAGCTTGCGGATCGCAACATGTTTCGTCGTGAGTTATTCATAATAATTGATCTCAATCCACGTACCGGAACTCATTAGTCACCAGCAACGCCTGACACAGGCTGGCCCATGTCCTGCTGATGTCGCCCAGTTCATTCTTTGTGATTCGCAGAAACTCATCGGCTTCCGCAAGTTCGTCAGGCGTTGGGTCACGACCGAATGCCTGCTGCCATGCAAATCGAATTCGTGTGACGGGTTCTTCCGTGGTCTTCAATACCCTCGCCGAAAAATGCTGGGCCTGCGCAATCACGAGAGGGTTATTGTAAAGGTGCAATGCCTGACCAGGAATCGTACTTACGTCGCGTTTTCCTGTCACTGCCGTGAAGTCGGGCAGATCGAACGCTGCCAGTTCCGGCGGTGGTGAACTTCGCAGATAGCACAGATAGATGCTGCGGTGATTGCTGGGCTGATGCAGATTTCCGGCAAGGTTGATCAGAATATCTCGGTGGCGAATAATTGATCCATTGCCGGGCGTCAGATCCAACTGCCCGCTCACTTTCAGCATGCTGTCCCGCAATGTCTCTGCATCCATACGCCGCCGTTCATGCCTGGTCATGAAAGTATTGCCCGGATCAGCAATTCGGAGTGCTTCATCTGCAGTGCTGCTGAGCCGGTATGTACGGCTGAGCACAATGTTTCGAATCATCCTCCTGATCGACCAGCCTTCCTCGATAAAACGGACCGCGAGATAATCGAGCAGCTCTGGATGAGTCGGTCGCTCTCCGTAAATGCCAAAATCATCGGGCGTTCGAACAATCCCTTCACCGAACAGATGCAGCCAGATCCGATTCACCATCACCCGGGCCGTGAGTGGATGATTGCGGTGAGTCAGCCAGCGTGCCAATTCCAATCGACCGCTCTGTCGGCCGTTAACCTCCGGAATATCGGCGTCGTCGAACTGACATGCCGTCAGAAAACCGCGCGGCACAGAGTCGCCAGGTTTATGGGCTTCACCCTTGATGTTCAGTTTGCAGTCTGCCGGTTGTTTTGTATCACGAACACCCATC
Organism: Planctomycetaceae bacterium; assembly: GCA_020426105.1. Classification (GTDB taxonomy): domain Bacteria; phylum Planctomycetota; class Planctomycetia; order Planctomycetales; family Planctomycetaceae; genus SXXK01. Next base: position 3,816 of record JAGQQS010000261.1, on the reverse strand, counting down.
GCCAGCGGTGTTCCGACGGGCCATTTCGGCTCAGGAATCGGCTTCGGAATCCCGGTGTCCGACTGCAGAACCAGGACCGTCTCGACAAAGTCATCGGGTGGAGCAACTTTCGCAGCCGTCTTGAGGACGTGCAAGTCCGTCGCCGGTGCTGTGAGTCCCTCGTGGGCGGCAGTTCCCCACATGGTTTCAGTACTGGTGAAGATACCTGCCAGTGCGTAATAATCGCGAGTCGGGATGGGATCAAATTTGTGGTCGTGACAACGTGCGCATCCAACACTAATCCCCATAATACCGCGGCCGACCAAATCAATCTGATCGGCGACGACATCCATATCGAAGTTTACATTCATCGCCTTTGCCGGTTTAGCCGCCAACGCCAGAAAACCTGTGGCAATCAGATGTCTGTCGCGGTCAGCCTCTGCATCGGTGGGTAACAAATCACCTGCGAGCTGCTCCGTCAGGAATCGATCATAGGGCGTGTCCGCGTTGAATGCTTCGATCACGTAGTCACGATATCGCCATGCATGCGGGAAAGATGGATTCCGGCCAAGTCCGTCATTGCCGTTCGATTCTGCGTATCGAGCGACGTCCAGCCAATGGCGTCCCCAGCGTTCTCCGAACTGAGGACTCAAGAGTAACTTATCGACGGTGTGAGCGACCGTTTCCTCAGGACTCTTCGGATAGGCAGCGACGAATTCTGCGATGGTTTCAAAGGTCGGCGGTAAGCCGGTCAGATCGATATGCAGCCGCCGAATCAGCGAACGCGGATCAGCATCCCGAGCGGGCGTCAAACCTGCAGCTTCGAATTTTATCTGCACGAATTTGTCCAGAGGATCGCGCGGCCAGGTTGCCTCTTTGACCTCCGGTACGGGAAACGGTCTGACGGGGCGATAGGCCCACAATTCCTCCGCGTCGCCGTGAACAATTTCACTTTCCGCAGTCTGCGATGACCGGGGATCAGGTGCGCCGCGCCTGATCCATTCAGCAAAGTCATTGATCACAGCGTCTGGCAACGGATTATCGGGCGGCATCTGGATTCCGTCATAGCGCAGCGCCTGAATGATCAGGCTTGCTTCAGGGTGACCAGCGACCAGGACGCTCCCGGCTTCGCCGCCCAGCAGCAGAGCATCACGACTGTCAAGCAATAATTTTCCGCCAGCTTCCGCGGCGGTTGTGGAGTGACACTCATAACAATGCTGCACGAGGACCGGTCGAATCTTCGTTTCAAAGAACTGAAGGTCGTCGGCCGTCAATTTCAGCTCTTCAGCGGTGGCATCACGCATCACCATGATGAGAAGAAGGAAGAAAATTGTGTCACGGAGGATCTGCATGTCAATATGAGTCCGTCTGAGTCAGGTCGGGCGGCAATGTATTATCAACCAGAAAGGAAGCCGGAGTAAAGCCGCAACCTGAACTATCCGCGAAACTCCTGCGGCTGCTGAACAGGCCGCAACGATCCTGTTATTTCAGCCGATCAAACAGGATCTCAGTCCCCCGGACTTCGTCGATGACTTTACCTTCTGCAAAGACTGTCTGGCCCATCACCCATGTTCGCACAGGCCAGCCCGTGAGCGTTTCACCATGCCACGGGGACCAGCCGCATTTCGTGAGTTGGTGTTCGTTGAGGATTATTTCGCTTTTGTTGAGATCGACCAGGACCAGGTCAGCGTCAAAGCCTTCGCGGATCTGCCCCTTGGATTTGAGATTCCAGATTCGAGCCGGAGCCGCCGAGGTCCATGATGCAACCTGGCTGATGGTGCAACGCCCCTGGTTCACTTCATTCAACAACAATGCGAGATAATTTTCCACGGCTGGCAGGCCGCTGGGTGATTTGGGATATGGCTGGCGTTTTTCTTCCAGAGTATGCGGTGCATGATCTGTCGCGACGACTTCCAGCGTGCCGTCGAGCAGTCCGCGCCAGACGGCATCGTTATCGGCAGCTGTCTTGATCGATGGATTCATCTGAATCAGCGTACCGAGGCGAACGTAGTCACTGATGTTGAAAAACAGGTGATGCGGACAGGCTTCCGCGGTGATCAAATCGCTCGTGCCTCGAAGAAATTCGACTTCATCGGCAGTTGAGACGTGCAGCACATGAAAACGGTGCTTGTGACGTTCCGCCAGGTCAACAGCGCGTCGAGTGGCGATGATTGCTGCCTTGTGATCACGAATCAGACTGTGATCAGCAACCTGGTGGCCACCGTTCAGGCGTGCTGCATTCGCCTTCACCGTTGTTTCATCTTCACAGTGTGCACAAATCGGCAGCGTGGTTTCGGCAAAAATCCGTTCCAGTGCCTGTTGTGAATCGACAAGCAGATCTCCCGTACTTGAACCGATGAAAATCTTGATTCCCGGAGTTCGCGTCGCTGTCTGCAGCACGTCAAGGTTGTCTGGTGTGGCGCCAATATAAAAACCGTAATTGACATGACAATGGCTTGCCGCGAGGGCAAGTTTTTCATCCAGCGCCCGAAGCGATGTAGTGGTCGGCTTTGTGTTTGGCATTTCAAGGAACGATGTCACGCCGCCCTTCGCACACGCGCGCGTCGCATGATGCAGGTCTTCCTTGTGGGTGAGGCCCGGTTCCCGAAAATGCACCTGATCGTCGATCAGGCCCGGAAGCAAATGCAAACCGCTCGCGTCGACCACAGCGTCCGCTCTGGAGGAATCCGGTGCATCGACGGATGCGATTCGTGGTCCATCAAGAAGTATGTTCACATGTTCCACGGCATCAGGCAGAACCACCGTCGCGTTGCGAATAAGAGTTCTCATGTTCCGGGTTACTCCTTCAACTGCTGCTGAGCCCATTGACTTAGCGCCTGCTGAACGTCTTTGATGGCAGCGTCGCCCGCGGTCCGGGCAGCATCGATATCGCCGTCAACGACGTCGGCCTGGCAAAACAGATAGAATTTAATCTTGGGCTCTGTTCCGGACGGTCGGCCGGCGATCTGAACTCGCACAGGCTGCGATGGATCGGACTTGTAGATTAACAGGTCACCACGGGGATGAGTAATCTCAGGCAGCGGATCGCCCGCAGGAATTGATACGCAGCGCCCGGTTTTGTAATCAAGTGCTTCGCAGAAACGTATGGATCCAAATTGAGCAGGAGGCGTATCCCGAAGAGTCTGCATCAATCCGTCAATTTTTGATTTGCCCGTGGGGCCTTCGCAATAGATCGACTTTTGGCCTTCGCAGTGATAACCGCAGATACCATACAGGTGTTCGAGCTGTGTCAGGAGCGTCTTCCCCTCGCGCTTCAGTTCAGCCGCCAGCTCCAGAATATACAATGCAGCCACACTCGCGTCTTTGTCACGGCAGTAAGCGCCGGCGAGGAAGCCGATCGATTCTTCGGTGCCGAACACAAAGTGGTCTGTCCCCTGTTCCTCCATTGTTTCGGCAATATATTTGAAGCCTACAAGCAATTCAAAGAAGCAGCGGGCACCGTGGTACTCAGCCACGGCTCTGGTCAGGGGCGTGGTTACCAGTGTTTCGACCACATAATCCTGTGGCGAGAAACGCCCGGAAGCTTTTCGTTTTCTGAAGAGAAAGTCTGTGATCAGCGCCCCGACCTGATTTCCACTGAGTGAAGTGAAGTCTCCGGCGGGATTCCGCACCATTACGCCGAGACGATCGGCATCGGGATCCGACGCGAGAATCAGATCGGCGGCGTTGTTTGTCGAGCGGATCCAGGCGATCGCCGGATTGAAGACGTCGAGGTTTTCGGGGTTCGGAAAATGATTGGGCACATTCGGAAAGTTGCCGTCGGGTGCTCGCTGTGGTTCAAAGATTGACACGTGCTGAAACCCGGCGGATTTTATG
>JAGQQS010000260.1 GCA_020426105.1 Planctomycetaceae bacterium | reverse complement strand
GTGGCCTCGTCCACTACGATTCATCGCCTTTTTTGATGTCGATACTGCACCAGGCTCGGAGCATTTTTCCTGACTGGATAATGACACATCATCGATGCCACAGACCTAACGACTGCTCGGAATTTCAATCGGATGCTGACTGATGTCTCCCAGAGGCGGCATGGCAGACCTGTTGTGCCGCGCGGTGCCTATGTGCTTATCGGGCTCCGCGGCTTCAGAATCTGAAATCGCGGGCTCATCAACCGTCACATCCGAAGACGTTAACTCGTCGGCAGCGTTTGGCCCGAATTTCAACAGGCCGCTGTTGTCAGACGCGGATGGCTTGTGAGCAGGCGTCAGATCGATTCCGACAGGCGCAGCCGATGCGCGGACTTTGGGTTTTCCATCTGAAGGCAGAGTCAAATTGCCTCGGCGAGGCGCCTGCGATTCGCCGAAGGCATGCACGACGCCGGAAGGGCTGTCAGCGGGTGCAATATTTGCAGCCTGCATAATCTCCCCGCCAGGATTGTCGAGGAAACGTTGAGCGATATCACGCCGGAGATTCTGTCGGACGTTGAATGCGACTCCGTTCGGTTGAGTGACGGAAATTTCGTCGACGACCCAGGCCGTATTTTCTTTCAGCAGCTGAACCCTGACCGGGGTCTCTCCGCCGCGTGCGAGTTCGACCACGGCCTGTGAACCATTCAGCGTTGCCGCCTGAGCCGGGACCAGCAACATATCCGGAAGCCGGTCGAAGTCATCGGGGAGTGTTTTCAGATTTGCCCAGATCAGTCGATTAAAATCCATCGAACAATTTCGCTGTACGCCAGTCAGGTTCTGTTTTCGCCATGCAGCCGCCAGCTCAACGATCGGAACAGTCAGTTGCAGGTGATCTCGCAGCGAAGCGACCTGTGCGACAGCGTTCGGATACTGGAGGTCATCCACCTTCAGTGTTCCATTTTCGCTCCGCATAACAATGCTGCAGATTTGTCCGCTTTCAGCCATAAACTCCATTTCAGTAGTGTCACCCCTCACGTTGGTGCTGCGGAGAGTCAACACACCATGTGGAACGTCAGACATGGGCAGCAGAGAGGTCAGTTCCGGATCGACTCGGTCCCATGTGCCATGAGCGAATTCTTTCGTCGACAACTGCTGCAAAATCGGAAGATCCCGATCGTGCAGAGCTGAAACAAACAACATTGCCCGCGCGGGAGCCGTAAATGCAGATTCCAGCTTTTGCTGCTTTCTGGTTTGACGGTCATAGATCGTGATATCGCGCACGAGAAATGTCGTCTCCACGGACCCTTCTGCGAGTTTCTGGACAGCTTTCCGATCATCGGAGGACTGTGACTTGAGGTCTAACTGCACGATCTGAGTTTTATCGGGGACCATGATGGTCAGCTGCCCGGAGAACGAGCGAATTTCAAAGTCGTCCGGGGCGTGTTCGGCAGACGGCATGCTGATCATGGAAAGATCGCCGATCTCCAGTGAGGTGTTGTAGAACGTTTCGTCACAGAGCTTTTTGAGGGCACCTTTGTCTTCATGGGCATAGGCTGCCAAAAACTGAGAGACGGCATTTAAGGCGCGGGCCTGCCGCAGCACTGAGCCAGGGTGATCGTCTGTTTTTCGCTGACGTACTTCCACGTCTGAAAACAACCATTTGTCGTCTTCGCGCGCCACCTTCATCAGCAGGAATCCGTTCTTCGACGGCATTTTGATCACGGCATCAGACTCGTTCATCTGAATTTCGGGGCGTCGCGCCATATCACTTTCGCATTCAGCGGCGACTCGTTCAACCAGTCGCATCATCCAGGGCTCCGGCAATTCTGCCAGAGGTTGACGCAGACTTACGGCGACAGCTGGCAGGATGGCGGACCGGTCATTGCTTTGCCAGGTGACGAGAAACTCACGAACGGTCAACAGCAGATCCATGACTTCCGAAACGGATTTCGTGGCGCTGGTCCCTTTTTTCTTTTGTCTGACAAGTACGTCATCAATGACCCAGCGGCGTTTTTCAGAGTCACGAGTAATCATGAACTGATACTTGGTGCCCTTGTCATCTTTGGCGATCGTTTCAAACGTGTTCTCATCCACGGAAGTGCTTTCGTCAATCTCCAGCCTGACTTTTGGCAACTTCATGATTTCGAGATCTTTCCAGGCATCAGGCGATCGCATTGCTCGTTGCTCAAACCGCGTAGACACACTGCGCCGGAAAGCCTTTTCATTGTTTTCAGTCAGCGCATCGGTGAATTGAGTCAATGCCCGGTTTTCCGCGAGATGGCCCTCCATTATCGCAGGTTTTAAACTGGCCGTCTTCAGCTTCGCGGTGTCGAAGAGAGCCGAGGCACAGCCCGGAAGCGTGACTCCCGCAAGACTCGCAACAAGCAGATAAATGTAAAGTTGTTTGGCAGGCAGCATAGAGAGACTCCCGCCAGAATGGTGTCAGCGGCCAGCAATCAGGCGGGACGAATGACGGCAATCCGGCGATGGAACTCAGAAGATGGGAATATCGAGCGCAAGACAGGTTCAATTGCGCGCCGGAGCGTCCCAATTTCGGCCGTTTCGGTCAACACGCCAATTCGTTAGTAATCGCCAGGAGCAAAAACTGTTGAGCGAACTCTGCGGACTTTCGGCGGATTCAGCGCAGCCCAGGAATTACTCGGCGAGGACCGACGATCGGCTGCGCCATGCGCCGCAGAAATTGCCGGACGGGCTCACGCTTCGAACAGAAGCACGCCCGAGGAACATTTAGTTCGGCTGGTCCAGCTGACGCACGAATTCGACCAGCAAACGTTCCAGCTGCGCGCCTCCCTCTGCCGCTACCTTTAAGATTTTGCTGATGTCAGCAGGCTCCAGAGCATCCGGCAGGCACATATCGGTCACGATTGAAAATCCCGCCGTTTTCAGGCCAGCGTGAGTCGCCACAATACATTCCGGCACCGTCGACATCCCGACAATGTCGGCTCCCATCATGCGGAGCATGCGGTATTCAGCCCGCGTCTCAAGATTCGGCCCGGGCACAGCGACGAGTACCCCTTTGTGCGCGGTTATTCCAAGGGACAGCGCGATGCGGCGAGCTTTTTCAATCAGCTCCCGATCCCATGGGGCGCTCATGTCCGGGAAACGCGGTCCAAGTCGGTCATCATTGACTCCTCGCAGCGGATTGTCCGGCAGCAAATTGATGTGATCCTCCAGAATCACGATGTCCGCAAGGCCGTACTGTGGGTTCATCCCCCCCACGGCGCTGGTTAACACCAGGGTTTCCGCTCCCATCGCCTTCATCACGCGAATCGGAAACGTCACCTGTCGCAGAGAATAGCCTTCGTAGTAGTGGAAACGCCCTTCCATCGCCATGACAGGAATGTTTTCCAGCGTGCCGCAAATCAACTGCCCAGCATGGGAGGGAGACGTAGATCGCGGAAAATGAGGAATCTCTGAGTAAGGGATGGCAACGTCAGTCTGGATCCGGGCTGCCAGGCCCCCGAGGCCGGTGCCGAGGATCAGGCCGACTCGCGGTGCGCCCGCCCAGCGAGCCTTCAGCCACTGCTCCGCTTCGTGAATCTCATCCCACAGGCCATCCATTCAATTGACTCCCAATACCATGGCAACAATAAAGGGCACTCCATCTGAGGAGTGCCCTGAAGGCTATGTTCCGGCGCAGCCGACTTCAACTGAACTTGCGGGGTGCAAGTCTCCGGATCGCCCAGTTTAATCACGGATACCTTGATCAGTCATCATCGATATCGTCGTCATCGTCTTCATCTTCGTCGTCGAAATCGTCGTCATCGTCTTCATCGAAGTCATCATCTTCAAAATCGTCGTCGTCTTCAAAATCATCTTCGACATCGTCTTCGAAGTCGTCATCTTCTTCGTCTTCGTCGTCGAGGTCATCGTCAAAATCATCGTCCTCATCACCACGCAGGCGTGGACTGACCACCAGTCCGCAAGCATCAAACAGCCTGGTGCTGTCGATCATGGTGGAATTGTTGTCTGTAACTTCGTCAACTTCGAATGTCAGAATCATGACCTGCAACCCCGTGTAAGTCCTGTATCTTGTGTCGTTTGCGGGAACTTCCCGCCCAATTCACGCGTTTGATAGCCAGACAGTGAATCTCTTGTCAACCCCGTGCATTCGATTGAGTCCCACAAAATTTAGGGGTTTTCAAAGGCCGGAAATGATCTGTCTTCTTTTCGGTCAAAACGCCATCGTACTGCAACTACAGTCTAAAATGAGTTCATGTTTCCGGGGCGGAGGCGTGAAACGCACCAAATTCAATGCAGAGAGCGGGCTCCAGCGTGACACATTCGGTCGCCAATGAGATTATTCTGAACGACGACAAATTCTGGATTGTCAGCCGCCAGGAACTGTTTGGTCCGTTCGATTATCAGTGGAGTGGTGATTTGTATGGGATTGAGTTTACGTATCAGGGCCAGAAATTCGGAGAAATATGCAGCGAAGACGAATTTTACGCTGATTTGAAGCCTTTTGGTCTGCCGATCAGCGTCGCGCGAATCGCTGCGATCATTGCCGGCACAATTGTGATCAGCATTCGGTCAGGCACATCCACGGATGAACGTGTCACCCATCTGATTTCTTTGCTGCAGCAGTTCGATCTCGGACGCTTCAGTATCCGCGAGAGTACGCCCCGTGGTCGTTAACAACGTTTGAGCCTGACGTTTCTTTTCTGTTCGCTTACGCAGGCTGGCATGCGTGTCGAAGCGATAACAATATTGTCTGCGTTCTGCCGTTCAGAACGCGTGAGTGAGTGCCGAACCCGGAAGTCCAATCGATGCCTCTGCCGCTCATTCAGGAAACACCGTCCGGCTTGTATTGTGCGGCAGGGGATTTCTACATCGACCCCTGCCGCCGCGTGCCGAAAGCCGTCGTTACCCATGCGCATGCCGATCATGCACGTCCGGGCTCCGGGAAATATCTCGCGGCGCGCGAGGGGCGGCGCGTTCTGAGGCTGCGGCTGGGACCATCGGTGCAGCTGGACGTTCTCCCATATGGAGAGGTGATCAGGCTCAACGGCGTTAAACTCTCGTTTCATCCAGCCGGACATATCCTCGGATCCGCTCAGGTTCGAGTCGAGTATTGTGGGGAAGTCTGGGTCGTCAGCGGCGACTATAAAACAGAGCCGGATGTGACCTGTGCGGCCTTCGAACATGTCCGTTGCCACACGTTTGTGACCGAGTCTACTTTCGGACTTCCTGTCTTCTGCTGGCCACCACAACAGAAAATATTTGCCGACATAAATAGCTGGTGGAAGCAATGTCGCAGCGAAGGCAAGGCTGCGGTATTGCTGGCCTACGCGCTTGGGAAAGCTCAACGCCTGATCGCGGGTGTGGACTGCACGATCGGTCCGATTTATTGTCATCCTTCCATTCACCTGCTGAATCAGGAGTATCGGGCCAGTGGAATCGAGCTCCCGAAGACATGGACTTCGGATCAGGCACCGGCCCGCAGGGATTGGGGTGGAGTCCTGGTTGTAACGACACCTTCAACCGCAAACTCAGCGTGGCTGAGTCGGTTTGGTGAACGATCCACGGCGCTGGTATCCGGCTGGATGCTGACCCGGCAAACACGCAAATCACAGGAGGTCGAAACTGGTTTTCCTCTGTCCGATCATGCTGACTGGCCGGGACTTCTGTCCGCCATTGATGCAACGCATGCCGAACAAATTTTAGTGACACACGGTCAGACCGAAGCGATGGTGCAGTGGCTGAATGA
>JAGQQS010000259.1:9955-17749 GCA_020426105.1 Planctomycetaceae bacterium | reverse complement strand
GTTCAGTATGCGGTCTGTATGGCGGCCATGTGGACCGTCAGTCGATTTTTTTGTTTGGCAACAGGGAAAATGCAACGATGGGTTTGATCAAAGAATTCAAAGACTTTGCGATGAAAGGCAATGTCGTCGACATGGCCGTGGGGATCATTATTGGTGCAGGATTTGGAAAAATCGTGGGCTCGCTGGTCAACGATGTCATCATGCCGCCAATTGGTATGCTCATTGGTGGCGTGAATTTTACGGACCTCAAAGTGTCGCTCGGTCAGGGGCCTGAAAAAGTTCTTCCGGACGGTACAAAAGAAGCCGCGAAGCAGGTCTACCTGAATCTTGGCGCATTTTTGCAGACCGTATTCGACTTCCTCATCGTGGCCGCTGCGGTATTTGCGATCATCAAGATCATGAACACCGCAAAAGCGAGGTTCGACAAGCAGGAAGCCGCAGCAGCTCCTGCGGCGCCTCCGGAAGACGTACTCCTGCTGCGTGAAATCCGCGACGCACTGAAAAGTCGCCAGTGATTTGTCGAAATCAAAAAAGGATTGAATCGTAGTGGACGAGGCGACGAGTCCCTGCAGTTGCAGGGCTCACCGGGACTCGTCGCCTCGTCCACCACCTCAAATTCTTTTTTCGACAGAGCGCTGGCGAATCCAGACGCACCTGACATAAATAAGCCCGACTCGAACGAGCCGGGCTTTTTTTAGTCCTCAGACTTTATCGGCCGTTGGGCAGATATAGGGCGCACGGTACTCACGCGTCAGTAGTGCGTTTGCCGCGTCGTTATTGGTAAAGAGTTCTTTTTCAGGATCGAACTCCAGAAAAGCACCAAGCGACATTGGATACTTATCCAGTTCGACACCGTTCTTCTCCAGATGCTTCACGGTGCGCTCGAGCGTTGCCTGATTATCGTCGAGCCCTTTGATTCCTTTCAGATACGAAGCGATCTCCGTCACCGGCAGGCGATTCTCCTCACCCATGTAATAAGAAATATTTCCAAGATGACTAATCGCGGCGGATAAATGTCCCTCGCGAACATCGGCGCTGAGGTCTTCCACTTTGCGTGACTTCACCGCCGACACAAAATTCTGGAAGTGATCTCCGCCGCCGCTGAATTCACGTATCAGGTTCTTGTCTTTATCGAACACCGAACAGTGGCTGTACTGGTCCTGGACGAGATAGCCTTCCGACCCGTAAAATACGACGCCAATCTTGTTGTCTTTTGTGCTGCGGAAGAGTATGTTCAACTCTTCGTCGTCGCTGTCATCGACGCTTAAACCACGGGTTTCGAACACGATGCACTTCGAGCCGTAGTCGTAGATCGAAACTTCCGTATTCCCGGTATCTCCGGCATCGACATAGTCGGGATTATTGCGCTCGGCCTGATATCCCAGCCGCCCGCCGTAAGTCAGGATGGTTGATGGATGAGTATCGATGCCGAGACCCCAGCGTGCTACGTCGGTCTGATGTGGCCCCTGATTCCCGAGATCGCCGTTGCCGTAATGCCGCTGCCAGTGCCAGTCATAGTGAAATCGTTCCCGCGTACATTTAGGATCCGTGAGTGATGCCGGACCACTCCAGAGATCAAAATTGACACTGGCCGGAATTGCATAGTCGCCTTTGGCTCCAATGCTCTTGCGACGTTTGTAACACAGACCCCGCGCGAAGTTGACTTCTCCGATCCCGCCGCCCCGCATAAATGCAAATGCCTCGATAATCGCCTGACTGGAGCGGCATTGTGTTCCCACCTGACACATCCGTCCGTATTTTCGAGCGGCTGCGATTAACGCGGAACCTTCATGGACATTGTGACAGACCGGTTTTTCGATATAAGCATCTTTGCCGGCCTGCATCGCCCACACGCCGGTCAGTGCATGCCAGTGGTTGGGAGTTGCCGTACTGATAAAATCAATGTCTTTATCATCGAATGCCTGACGCATGTCGATCACGGCCTTGGGGCGGATCCCCTGTTTTTTCTCGATATCGTCGCAGCGGCGATTTGCAACCGCTTCATCCGCATCCACGATGGTCCGAATTTCAGTGCGTTCATCCCGCAGATATTCTTCAATGTGCGAACCGCCTCGACCATTCGCGCCAATAACGGCAACGCCGAGTTTTTCATTAGCCGACATGCCAGCGCGGCCGATCGCCGGGGCAAACATAAAAGCAGACGACGCGACAGCAGATGACTTCAAAAATCGACGACGATTAAACTGACTCATGCGTAAACCTCATTCAGGTGGGAATAGAAACAATGCGGGGAGGGGTTCGAAACAGTGTGAAAAGACGCAGTCGTCTGGTACAACCCCGGATCCCCTCATCCGCATAAAACCCGATTTCCGCCTTCGATGCAAGCGTACACTCCATTTTCGCAGTGGCCACGCACAAATTGATTTGCTGTCGTGAAGAACTACGCGCCATGAATGGTCGAATTCTGATTGGAACTGACGAGGCTGGGTATGGGCCAAATCTTGGCCCCTTAACAATCTCTGCCACTGCATGGCATGTGCCGGACGCTGTCGAGCCTCAGGATCTGTGGGCCGAACTACAGTCTGTTGTTACAAATGCACCGGAACGCGGCGATCAAAGATTATTTGTGGCCGATTCAAAAAAAGTTTTCACAGCCGGGGAAGGCCTGGAATTGCTCGAAATTGCGGTGCTGGCATTTTCCAGGCTGATCGGGGCCGAGGGGACGACGATTGATCAACTTTGCCGCAGTATCAGCATGTCGTCGCAGGCGGTGCCATTTTCAGAAGCGTATTCTGCTGAACCCTGGAATACGCTGCCCGGCCTTGCTCTGCCCGTTGATTCAAGTGACGATCACATCTGTGAATGGGTCACGACACTGCACTCCGAACTGGAGCAACGCGGTATCCGCCTGGTGGGAATGCGTGCCAGGATCATGTTTCCATTTGAGTTCAACCAGCTCGTGGCTCAGGCTGATTCCAAAGGAGTTGTCCTGTCGAACGGCACATTGGAACTGGTCCGGGACCTTGCGGACGCCTGCGTGCAGGAATTTGATGCAGAGATCCCGATATTCGTCGTATGTGACAAACATGGCGGGCGTAATCGGTACGACGCCTTGATCTCGCAGCACTTTGATGATCAGTTTGTATTTCGACTGGAAGAATCCCGGGAGAAATCGACGTACCGAATGGGGAAAATGAATTTTTGTTTTCGCACCAAAGCAGAAGAATTTCTGCCAGTCGCTCTCGCGTCGATGATCGCCAAGTACACCCGCGAAGTTTTAATGCATCAGTTTAACGCCTTCTGGAAACAAAAAATTCCCGGACTCCGCCCAACTCAGGGGTATCCCGTCGATGCCAAACGTTTTCGCGAACAAATCGCAGACGGGATTGCGATGTTGAGACTCCCTGCGGATCTCTATTGGCGCCTCCGATAACGGACTCAGAAAGCACGCTGCGGCCGCGGCACGCTTTGATCCTCGCAGAATTCTGAAATCGTTTGTTCTTGCCGCGAAGCGCGCGAAGACTTGTTGAACGCCCGCGGGGATGCTCGACGGAATAGAATGCTTCAAGCCTTGGCGCGGGATTTGCGTGTTGATTTACGGACGAGTCCTTTGATTCACAGGGGAGCAAACACCGATGGAAGAACAATTTCGTCAACTGGGATCTGTAGCGATCGCCGCTGGTTTGGGGGCCATGGTGGGGATTGAACGCGAGTTTGCCGATAAACCAGCAGGTCTGAGAACACACATGCTCGTATGCGCAGCGTCGGCGGCATTGATGCTGATCGGCGACGCAGTATTGCACCGATTTCAGGAGAATACGGCGACCAGCATCAGCGCCGATCCATTGCGGATCATTCAGGCGATTATTGTGGGCATTAGTTTTTTGGGTGCAGGCACGATTATTCACCACGGCGATCATCGAGTGGAAGGTTTGACGACGGCATCTTCGATTCTGCTGACCTCCGCAATCGGCATCGCGGTCGCGGTACATCAGAACGCATTCGCATGCGGAGTTGCCTGCCTGACCGTTCTGGTATTGCTTGTCGTGAGGCAGGCAGAAAAGCGAATCGCCAATCGCCTGTCAAAAAAATCCTGAGCCGCTCGATGTGAAGTGCCGTTGAGTATGAGATTTTCAAAAGCGATGTCGGCCAGCAGATTTCCAGTACTCCGGCTTCGCCTAATCACTTGCTTTGGGGAATTCCACAAACCTCGTCACGGCGAACAAGGTCCGCCTTCGTCAGAGATTTGCGCCTTGTGTCAGCATCGCAATTTTTTTCAGCAGCTGACTTTTATCGATGGGTTTGCTTAGATAGTCGTTGCATCCCGCTTCAAGGCACTTGTTCATATCGCTTTGCATCGCGTCGGCTGTCAGCGCCACGATGGGCCCCGTGTAGCCGAGCGCGCGAAGTCGTTGCGTCGTGGCGTACCCGTCCGGATTTGGCATCTGCATATCAAGGAGAATTAGATCGGGACTGCCGCCATCACTTGAGCACGACGAGACGTGTTCCACGGCAAGCAGCCCGTCTTCACATTCTTTTACCGTGGCACCTGATTTAGTCAGTATCGATTTGCTTAAGAACCGGATATCGCGACGGTCGTCCACAATGAGAACCTGACACGCAAGTCTGGTTGGGGCACTGAGACTTTGCACCGCTGGCGACGCAGGTTCAGGCCGAAAATCGTTATAATCGACCAGCGTTAATTGTGCATCGTGTCCTGTAAAACGATGCTCACCGAAAACGTGCTGCCCGCGCCTTCGCAGCTCTGTGCGGTGATTGAACCACCGAGCATCTCTGCCAGCCTCAGGCTGATGATAAGCCCCAGACCTGTACCACCAAAGTGACGGCTGACACTGGCATCGCCCTGCGAGAATGGCTTAAACAAATGTCCCATCTGCTCGGGAGAAATTTCGACGTCCAGTTTTCCCGCTTCGATCTTTGAGAGATCCAGGATGTCATTAATGATTTCGAGCAGATAATAACCATTGTTCCGAATCGTTTGCAGGTGCTGGATCGCTTCGTCCTGATGGACCAGGTTCTCTTAATAAATCGGCGTATCCCAGGATCGCGGTCATCGGTGTGAGAATCTCGTGGCTCATGTTCGCCAGAAAGGCACTCTTGGATTCGTTAGTCGAAGTTTTGTCCAAGCAGCGGCCAGATGTTTTCAAATACCTTTTGAGCTCCGAGGCTGACCTGCTGCAAACAAAAGTCGGCGTCCACCGCGTACATGCCGAATGGGTTATTCTCAATCAGAATTCCTCGATCGTGCCACGCAGATGGGCATTTGTTGTCGCCAACTCACGCTCCAGGTGCAGGGGTGTATCGGTGGCTTCTGCGGCAGGCGGCACAATGGCCGCATCGGTATCCACGGAATACTCCTCGAAGATGATGAGCAGAAATCCAGGTGCAGGTTCTCCGGCGGGCGCAACGCGGATATTGACCAGATTACGAGTCTCACCTGAATCCATGGGTATACCACATGCCATCACCATGGCATTTGTTCGCGCCGCAGCGGAGAGAGCGGCGTTAAGTTCGACTCGGAGCATCGGGTGAATCGCGCGCAGGAGATCGTGGGGCGGCTCCTCACCGGTGTATCGCAGGAGCCGGGCGGCAGTTTCCGTGCGATGTACGATTTCGTACAAAGAGTTCACGAGGATCGATGGCGGTGACAAACGCTCAATCAACCGGCTGTGCAGTTCCGCTGGAGATAGTCCGCACTCGAAGTACACTGCGTGGTCCAGCGGGCTGGAAGATCGATCGTCGGCAGCGGCTCCTGTCGCCTCGGAGGATTCGCTTGACATGGTTCGTCCTTCCGCGGTCCAAAAGCCGGGACGTCGATTCGAGAACGATTGCTGAACTGACGCAGGGGTGACTCGATTAGCAAATCATACCGTTTAAATAGACCACGTAAAGATTTGCCTTACATCGTCTACTGCGTTCGTAGTTACAGCGAGAAGTTGGCAATCTGCACGCCGGGTTGCATACGCGTCTTCCGTTCCGATCGTTCTCGTCGAGATTGTGAATTGCATGGCTGATACGGATCCGCCGCACAGCCTGCGACAGGATTAATGGTTCCATTGACCGCTGATTGAACAAATTGGTCTCTCATCAGTCAGTCCCTGGAGTTATGAATTGCCTTGTCCTCTTCTGGACATTGTCTGCTGGATTATGGCATGGGACCTGCAGCGGCAGTACATCCTGAGCTCTGCGAAAAAGTGCGCAATCCTGCCTGTAACCGAAGGAAATGGATTGTAATGCGATGAGTTCGAACCAGTGAAGATACCGCAGGAGATTGAACATGACCGCCACATCGATCCAATACAACACCAATCAACGCCCAAAAGAGAGTGACAGGAATGCAGGTCGGATTGTTGTCCATACTGTGGGCAATGAGACCGGTTTAATACGCCTTGATATTCCCCTGCCGCAGTTAGCGACCGCAGATGAAGTTCGCCGAAAAGTGCAGCTGGCGATTCCAGGCGAGGCTCCACTCAGTCCGACCAGTGTTGTCGCGGTAGATGATCACTTTGTCATTTCATTTTACTCTTCTGACATCGCCAATGCCGGCCATCTTCCGGCTGATGCCATAGTCACATGGGAAACGCCTGGCCCCACGCATCACACCCAACACGTGCGAATTACCGCTGCAGAAAATGTTGAGAGAGCGGAGGGAGCGCAAGCCGTCCGCATGCCCGGCGGTGAACCGACGATTGTGTACCCTTTCGCCGTGGGAATATTGGTCGTTCTCGCAATATTTCTCGCAGGACTTGTCATCTTCGCACTCCTGATCTAACTCCGGCCGGTGGCGTGACCGAAATATTTTGGAATCTGTGCGGGGTTCCCAATCTTGTTGAATGGATCCGACATGGCTGTCCGGAAGGGCAGCCGGTGCAGATCAGCTCCATAAATTTTTTAAGGCGATGCCATCATTTTTTCAATTGATTTGGCCTTCTTGAGGTTCTGAGGCACTCCGTGAATCGCTGCCGGGAATCAAAAGGGCCATCGCACCGTTGTTCGCCATCACACTGATGTCACTCCTTTCGATCCGATGCTGCTGGCGAAATTGTATACCGCACAGGGAGCGGTACCGTACTGGAACGAAAACGCCTCAGCGGCCTCGGATCCTTTGGATCTGACCA
Organism: Planctomycetaceae bacterium; assembly: GCA_020426105.1. GTDB lineage: Bacteria > Planctomycetota > Planctomycetia > Planctomycetales > Planctomycetaceae > SXXK01. Next base: position 10,649 of record JAGQQS010000259.1, on the reverse strand, counting down.
CGGCTGACGAACTCGATGGTCGTCTGATCCGTGACGCCGACTGGAATCAATTAGGACGTGTCGAGGAAGTTCTTTTGGCCCCGATGGATCACTGGAAAATTGCATACCTGTCGATCGCTGAACTGCGGGGCAATCTCCGACCAGAGGATCGCATTCCAGTTCCGATGGGCGCCTTTTCCAGAAAGACAATTTCGCCTACATGGCTGCTGGATGTGCCTGAGGATTTCGGACTGTTGACAAAAACGTTCGAAGTCGGCGATTGGCCTCAGGAAATTGACCGTGGCTGGATCGAGTTTTCTCAGGAGAAATACGGACGCAGTGCTCTCGGCGGTCTTGTCGATCTGACCCACAAAGACGAAGAACCGTTGAATACCAAAAACCCCTGAGAAAATTCTGCGGCCCACATCGGTGTTTTCCGAAAGTTCGCAACACACTTCACGTTCATTGAGCAATGATCGGCGTTTACAAATCAACTGCTGGGAAATCTGATCCCGGAAGTCCGCAGCGTCGAGCGCAACCGGCGTCAAAGATTAGGTGGTGACGGTTTTGGTGGCCGCGGACGGGGAATCGGATTGGGCGCGGGGTCAGGGGGAAACGGTGTGGGGCACGGTTCGGGATTCGGCGGCGGATATGGTTTTACACCTGTGCATAACGGTGTTGCATCTGTCTTTCTTAACCAATTTGAAAGTTTCAT
>JAGQQS010000259.1:2673-9916 GCA_020426105.1 Planctomycetaceae bacterium | reverse complement strand
CCTAAGGTGTGCTGTGAGCCTAAAGTGTGCTGTGTCCCTGAAATGTGCCGTGTTTCCGTTCTTCGACCTGCAGACGGGCGCTGGGGCGTCCTCCACACTTCTCGTTATAAAGCAACTGTCGTGCCCGGTAGGGCAAATTGCTGTTCATCTCACTGACGTGATCGTAATGCTCAGCCGTTCAATCCGATCAGAGTCCATACGTTTATGATGCGCGCCCCTCTCAGACGGGCTCTCGACGTGGCTGGCATGCAATGTGCAACTTCCACACACGCCCCAGGCATGAATGCTCAGGCAATTTGCAACGTTGATGTTCGACAATCAGTAACTGCAGCGGGATGCTGGCGGTGTCTGAGTGCTCCAGAGGTCTGTCCGAATACGGGGACGACGCGGCTTTTGCCAAGCGGAGGCAGGGCACAAGAGGCACGTTTCCCGCGGCTCAGCAGGAGCATCCCCCGCCTAAACAGGCACCGAATGAGGTACTCAGACAGACGCCCAGGAACGCGATGGCGAGTGAAGCACGGCTTACACGGGCTTGAAGGAGGCTCTAAATGAATTTTCAACAGGTACGGGACATTCTTAAGCGTGTCCGCGAGCGTCACCGACAATTTCGTGAGATCCTGGCCACTGCAGAGCAATATATCAGCGACGCCAGATTGCAGCAGATAGCGGATGAGATGCGGCAGCATGAGCAACATTGGGAGGCCGCACTTGCCAGGTATCGGGACGACGCGGAGAACGCAGTGCTTGAATTATGGATCCAGTACGTGCCGGATGAGACCGTATTTCGACAGTTGGAGGAGATTCAGGTAACGGCTGATGTGACGATTGATGAACTCATCGACGCAGTGGTTCAATTTCGGGAGGCACTGATCAGTCTGTACTCGACGCTGTCCACGAGCGTTTCTGCACCTCATGCTCAACTACTGTTTGCGCTTCTGCTGGAAATGGAAAAAAGTACATTGCAGCAAAGTGTATGGAGGATGCGCACGCCGTATGTGTAAATTTTCAGGTGCCTCTGATCATGATGAGCCGCAATGGCCACTTCAGCACGGATCCTGAACCAAGCCTTCAATAAAGATGAATTGTCCTCGCCGGAAATCGAACGCCAACAGTTGAGGAAGATTGTGGCGGCTACGAATCTTGCTCGCCTGAGGATCTTTGCGGAGCATCAGAATCCTCGGCACCAAATCCCGCAGCGATTTCAGAGAATCGCTCCATTTCCCGGACCTTCCATTGATTCGTGCGCTGCAATTCCTGTTGCAGAAGGTCACCCACCAGCGCAGATGACTCAAGTGCGGCCTGAGCGTCAAGAAATAATGCGCGCGTGCGGCGCGCAAGGATGTCTTCGATGGACTGCGCCATTTCAAAGCGCGCGCCCCAGACGACATGCGCCGCGAGCCAGGGAAGCCGCGGATGTAACGGTCTGGCGAAATCGGGATTCTCGCGAATCAACAGTTCGATTTCAGGCGCATCGCTGCCGTAGCTGTTCCCTGGCTCTGCGCTGGCCGGCAAATCGTTCGCAGGACAACCATGTAATCGCAGCGAAGCGGTCTGTGACGGTTTTCGCGGCAGATCGCCGACGATCTCTGCTTTCGTGATGAGTTCCTCACCCATCTGCCGATATGTCGTCCACTTTCCTCCAATCACAGTGATCAGGCCACTTGGCGCAGTATAGATTTCATGTTCACGCGACAGTGAGGCGGTTGAACTCCCTCGGTTCCGCGTGCCGACCAGAGGCCGCAAACCAGCAAAGCGCGATCGAATATCTGACTCTCCCGGACAGCGTTGCAAATAACGTCCTGTATGTTCCAGCAGATAGTCAATTTCTTGATGCCGCGGATGTGGTTCTCGGGATATGGTTTTCACCTCAAGGTCCGTGGTGCCCAGCAATAGTTTTCCCAGCCACGGAATTGCAAACAGGACTCGCCCGTCATCGGTTTTAGGAATCATCAGCGCCGTGGAGCCAGGTAAGAATGAAGCATCCACAACCAGATGCGAACCCTGACTAGGAACAACCTGAGGCTGATCATTCGCAGCCGTAGAACCCTCTGTATTGTTGTCCATGCGCAGGACGTCTTCTGCGAAGACTCCGGTCGCATTGAGGATCACGCGGCCCTTCAACTCTAATTCGCGTCTGGATTGCGCGTCGTGCACTACGATCCCGACTACCCGCTGTTGAATTTTCATCAGCCGCACGACGGGCATGTAGTTGACTACGACTGCTCCGAGCGCAGCAGCGGTTCGCGCCAGGACGATGGCCAGTCGCGCATCATCGAATTGCCCGTCGGAATACAGAACACCTCCACGGACCCCTGCGGCGCGAAGGGTGGGTAGCCGGTCGCAGGTTTCGCTGCTTGACAATCGTCTGGCTCGACCTGAAATCAACCGGCCCGCGAGCAGATCATAGGTTCGCAGACCCGCATAAAACACCGTTCGCTCACCCATTTTCCACGTGGGCAACACGAAGTCGAGCGAATGGACGACGTGGGGTGCATTCTGCAGGAGGCGCTCGCGTTCAAGCAGGGACTGACGAACCATGCCGATGCGGCCCTGCCGCAGGTACCGCACGCCACCGTGAATCAACTTGGTCGATCGGCTTGACGTGCCTTTCGCAAAATCTTCCGCTTCCACGAGCAGCGTTCGGTGTCCTCTGGATGCCGCTTCCACAGCCGCTCCGAGTCCTGTGGCACCACCGCCAATGATGATCACATCCCACAGTGTGCTGCGATCTTCCATCGCCGACAGCATTGTGCTGCGTTTCATCGGAGGTACGCCTTAGACGATCCATTCGCGAAAACTGGTGTCATCCACATTTCTGCCACTCAGTACGACAACAATATCACCGTCACCATCGATATCCGATTTACCGTGCAACAATGCCGCAAGGGCAATGGCACCCGATGGTTCACTGCGCAGTCCATGGTGCTCGTAAATCCAGCGCATCGCCGCCTGCGTTTCCGGATCCGGAACGGAAACAGCTTCGGTCACATACTGCTTCAGGATCGGCCAATTCTGTTCGCCAACATCGTACGACAACAATCCGTCGCAGATGCTCTGTGGCCGATCCAGCCGCACACGTTCACCGGCGGCCAGGGATTGGCAAAAATCGTCCGCTCCGGCGGGTTCGACGCCAATGATTCTGGCGTCGGAAAATGCATCGGCAATCGCCAGTGCGTGACCTGCCATCAGTCCTCCACCACTGACCTGACAGAAGAAATGAGAGACCCAGCGACTCTGACGCTGCAGCTCCGCAGCAATTTCAAGGCCGCCCACGCCATTACCGGCGATCACAAACGGATCGTTGTACGGATGCGCCTGAATGGCACCTTCCACTTCAGCAATTTCACGCGTCAGTCTTTCGCGCTCACCGGTTTCGTGGTCCCGGGAAATGTCATAGGTGCGAATTTCCGCATTGAACGATCGCGTCAGTTCGAATTTTACTTTCGGGGCGGTTTCGGGCATGACAATAATAACACGTTTCTCGTAACGCATTCCGGCATACGCGATTCCCGAGGCAAAATTACCGGACGAATGGGCCGCCACAGGGCGCGAACCAACTCGTTCCAGATTATTCTCCATCCAGTTCAAACCGCCCATCAACTTAAACGAACCGGAGGGAGTCCATCCATAATCCTTGATCCACACGCGGCGCCTGGCTGGCAATTGAAGTTCTTTCTCCAACGCATATGACCTGATCAACGGCGCAGGGGAAAGATGCCGACGAATCACGGCTTCAGCTTCACGAACATCATCAATCGTGGCAATGGGAAGGGACATCAGGCGTGAGTCTTTCGAGCGATTCTCTTAAAGATTGAATATACGTTATTGTGCACTGCCCGATTATAGACGAAGCCTGATTTCACAAAAGCCAGTAAAGCCCGTTGACCAGACCGAAAACCGGGATCCTGTTTGCCAGAGAAGACGGACCTGGTTGCGTCACTGATTGCAATTATCCATGATTCCGAATCCACCGTTCGTTAATGGCTGGCCGTCGGGAACGTTCATCAGAAATGCATTGTGTAAAGCCAGTTGACCCAATAAAGGAACTGATCATGCGTCCTGTAATTCCAGGTGTGCGGGTGAATTCCCGCAGTTGGCAGCGAAGAAATGCGCATTGCTGTGATGAGGCTCATCCTGATCTCTTGTTGCTCGTCTCTCTCGCGGCGATCGTTCTGCAGATCACCTGCGGATGCAGTGAAGTTACGGAAAACTCGGTAACACACCCGATCGCATCAGAATCGTCGCAGCAAGCCCTGGTTTCGGCGAATGACTCAGCCCGCACGCGGGAACGTTTGCCCGAAACTGCCGAATTCGAACCCCGGGAAGGCAAGGAGAAAGCAGCCGAATCGACAGTTCCTGCATCCGAAACTGTTGAGTCAACGACGGCCGATGTTGCCCCGACCGATGCTGCGCCGAGCGCGAACAAGGAATTGACGGTGTCAGCTGAACGAGAAACAAGCGACGGGAATGTCGCTGTGCCGGAAAAAGCACATATGCAGCCGACTGCGGCGCAGCTTGCACGCTGGACTCGGAAAGAATTTGCCCCGTTGCAATTGTTGGCCTGTCAGGACTCTGAGATCACAGGATTTGTGAGTGCTCTGGCCGCAACCAAAGATGGTCGTCACTTTATTCTGGCCGGAACGAAGATCACGCTCTGGTCGGTCAGCGGTGAAGCGCCTGAACATGTCTTCCTTGAAACGAAAGACGATCAGACCATCAAATCGTTGGCGGTGTCTCCGAATGGGAAGTGGTTCGCGGCGGGTGACAGCGGGGGGACAATTCGCCTCTGGAGCCTCGAGGACCGCAGCGAGTTAGTGTCGAAGAAGTTATACTCCACGGGCATCACGCAGATCGCGATTTCACCAGATTCAAAGGAAATCGCGACTATCAGTTACGACGACGAGATTACGATCCGGAGCGCTGACTCACTGCAGGAGCGGAAACGTTTCAATGTCTATACAAAAGGCACGAAACGGATCGAGTACATGACGCCCGAACTGCTGGTTGCTGCCGGCGAGACGACCAGCAGCTGGAACGTTAGCACGGGTGAGCATGTCGAGACTCTGTCCCCGGGGCGATACCAATTTACACTGGCACGATCATTCGATGGTGATCAGTTTCTATTTGGCGACAATGAATTGTTGAAATTTCGAAATATCCCCGACCAGAAAGATGTATTCAGTTTACAGGGAGAATTTGCCAATGATGAGCTGGCCACTTTTTCAGGAAGTGGAGAATTGCTTGCCACTGCAAATGGCGCGACGCTTCGAATCTGGGACCTGACAACGAACCGACTTCAGCAGGTCATTGACGTCTGTGGCTGGCCGATCAGAGGAATCAGCTGGTTGCCCGAGACAAACGCACTGGTCGTGGCATCTGAAAATGGCCGAACTCGAATCTGGGGAACCTCGCATGTCGGTGACAATCTGCAACTTTCACCTCTGCATGCGCCCGTGACGACGCCCGATGAAACGCGGCATGCCCCTGCAACGCCAGCTCAACTCCTGCAGACGATGGACCTGCGAACCTTTCCCCGGATTTCTGATGACGCGTTGAAGGTCAGCAATGCGTTCAGCATCATTTACGAAACGACGGCGAGCCCGGAGGAAGCTGAGCAGTTCTACCGCTTTCAGCTGAATCAGGCCGGCTGGCGAGAAGCGGCTGCCGACATCACATCGGCCGGTACGATTCGGTTCGAAAACGGCGGGTTTATGATTTTGGCATCGTGCTATACATTTTCTGGTGAAAGCACATCAGTCAATGTGAATTTGACGGAGAACTACGATCTGCGGCAACTACCGAAGTTTGACCAGTTGCCAATTGAGATCTACTTTGAGAATGCAGACACGGTCACCTATCGCACGAAAGCCGAATTGTGGCAAATCGAGGCATCACTGCTGCGAAAACTGCACGATGCCGGATGGACTGCTTATTCGCGGCTGCACTCGGCGCAGGCCGACATAGCCGATGGCCGAATAATTCAGTTTCTACGCGGTGGAACAACTTTGTTTGTGTCAATAGGTCGATTTCAAGAAGAATCGGAGGATTTTTCCATTCAGTACTCACTGGCCCTGACCGCTAATGCCGTTCCCATTCCGCCCGACTCTGGCTTCGTCGAATTTGACGGGGCAACTCAGCCGTTTCTGGTCGGGACAACAGAGCTGAGCCTCAAGGAGGCCGGTGAATTTTATGATAAAGAGCTTGCAGCGGAAGGCTGGCTGGCACGAGAATTCGGGCGAAGCCACAGCGAAGACCAAATCTGGTTGCCTTACATTCAGGGGCAGCGTGAAGTGACCGTGGGATTGATAAAACTGCCGACTGGGAAAACGCTCATTCGAATCGGGAAGGGGCTTGAGACAGCGTCATGGCAACTGGCTAAGCCAGTGGAAGCGGATTCCAGTAATGGCGTCCAGTCAGGAATCGAAGCCGCTGACTTTCCGATTCTGAATGAATCAAAAGCGACGAAGATTGATGCGGTCGGCAAGGTGATTGAATTCTCGATGGATGATGTGCCGCTACCCAAAGTCGCCGAGCTCTATACAGAAAAACTGCAGTCCTCAGGCTGGATGCTGGATGGCTCGGGCATTACATCCGATGACTACGTGTTTCTGACATTCGTTAAAGATAAGTTTGAAATCGCTCTGCGCGGGCGCGTCACGGATGGCAATTCATTCGTGAATGTCCAGGGTGATGGTCTTCTCTGGACCAAACCATTACCGAATGGCAGGAAAGTAGTCCCGTACGAAACATGGCTGAGATTGAATCATCATCCCGCAACTCTTAACCTGCTTGACCAGTTTCAGGCTGAAATGCGTTCAATCTCGGAGGCCGGACCCACGGCCGAAAAGGAAAATTGACTGAAGTTCAAATCATCGTATTCTACAACGTCATTGAGAAGTGGTGACAATGCGCAGGCCTTGACCTGTCCACAGATTGGTGATGTCCTGTTCGGTCCAGATCTCCAGGAATGTCTGCGAAGGATCACCGACGGCATAGATGCCTTCGACGCGGCCAAACAGCACGGTCGTATGCGCAATGCCGGGAATCCAGCCGGAATTGGCCTGATAGCCGGGATGCGCCGCAGAGATCTCATCCGTCAGCTTGCAACACAGCAGCACCGGAAATTCCGCCGTGGCCGTATCAAGGTCGTGGATGTTTCCTTCAAAAAACTCGACGCCATATCCGCTTCCCCGCAGCCGAACGGAAAGTCCGTGATACAGTCCAAGCCAGGTTGTTCCTTCGC
>JAGQQS010000259.1:0-2509 GCA_020426105.1 Planctomycetaceae bacterium | reverse complement strand
GGGTCACGGGGAATGACGTAGATCTCAGACCAGACCGTGGCGGCGATCAAGAGCAACTGAATCGGAATGCGCCGGGGAATCGAATTCGACTTCATCCGCTGCCAGAGGATGGCGGCCAGACTGCCCAGTAATATCGGATACCAGTTTGCCAGGACCAGTACAGACGAATGCGGAATCCACCGCACGATCCACAACTGGCCCCAAACGAAGCGAATATATACACCAATGGTCAAAACGATGACTGCTGCTGCCGTATCCAGGAGTCGCGGCCCTGCGTGCGCAAACAATCTCCGGACACCCAGAAAACTGGCGATGGACAGCAACAGCATTAATACCATCGCCAGACGAAGATCGGCCATTTACAGTCCTTCAACGTATGCTGCTGCGCGGAAAGTGATTCGTCAGGTCCATGATGAACTGCCCCGAGGGCTTGCGTTGTATCTTGCACATCCGCGTGGCCGTATGCACCAGGAAAGACGACACGACGAGTCCCGATTTATATGCCATCCATCTGGTTCGTGCATCCTGTATCAGAACAACTCGGTAATGGGTTTTCCGTAGTGTCCAAAGTAAACAGGGCGATGCGCGGACGTATAGATCGGCTTCGAACGATCGATGCCGAGTTTCTCGTAGATTGATGTCGCGTAGTCTTCGGGCGTATACGCCTGAGAAATCACGTAACCGCCGTCACGATCGGATTCACCGATTACCTGACCACCGGACACCCCGGCTCCGGCGAATGCGATCGAATAGGCATTGGTCCAGTGATCCCGACCGGCGAATTTATTCAGACGCGGCGTACGCCCGAATTCTGAAATGAAACAGACCAGCGTTTCATCCAGCAGCCCCCGGTCATCCAGATCGTTGATCAGCGCAGCAAACGCCTGATCGGTGCTTCCCATCATGACCCAGTGTCCGATCCCGTAGCGGCCTTCACCACCCGCCTTGTCGCGAACAGTTCCACACGATCCCGGCGTATAAATCAAATCGTGATGATCCCAGTTCAGATTGAAACCGCCGGGGGTATCCGGTGTCAGTGGCCAGCGGACATCAACTGTGACAAAGCGAACGCCAGCTTCCAGGAGCTTGCGTCCAAGGAGGTAGCACGATCCACGATGCCCGCGTCCATACTCATCCCGCGTGCCGTCAGACTCAGCGGACAGATCGAACGCACGCGAAACTTCATGGCTGGTTAAGCTGTCGAACGCCTGTTCATAAAATCGATCCATCCCCTGTAGTGCTGATTTGTTCGTCTCCGAAGCATAGCTCTGGTCCAGAGATTCAAGGAGTTTTTGCCGGGCATGCAATCGAACCCCGCGGTTGTCCGAGCGCGCCAGCAGGTCGGCAACTTCCCATTTCGGATCGGAAAGATCGCTTCCACCCGTTTTAAACACCGACAATGACCGTGGCAAAAATCCGGTACGTGTTTCAGCTGCCTGCTCACTGTTGCCGGGTACCATAATGTAAGGTGGCAGTGATCGATTGCTGGTTCCCATCAATTGCGCCACGATGCTTCCCACATCCGGCATTTCAAGGATACTTGAAGGATGTACTCCCGACAGCGCGTATTGCGTTCCGTTCGGATGCGCGTCGGCCCCCGATTTGTCATGATGCATGGAACGAATCACGGCAAGCTTGTGCGCAATCCTCGCTGTTCTCGGCAGAAGACTTGTAAACTGTATCCCGGGAACCGTTGTTGAGATTGGCCGAAAAGGGCTGCGATGTTCTGCCACGGCATCCGGCTTCGGGTCCCAGGTATCGATGTGTGACAACCCGCCCTGTTCAAGAATTACCAGCACGCGTTTGGCCTCCGCGGGACTTCCGGCGGCACGCGCTGATTCTGCCGCCAGCAATTCTGGCAGCGAAACGCCCAGAATCCCCGCAGTTCCCGTTGTAAGCAATTTTCGTCGTGTCCATTCAGGACTGAATCGCTTTGAGTTTTGCATCTAAATCTGGCCTCGCGATAACACAACAACGCGACACGTATCCTGAAATACCAGCGTGTCAGGGGGCTTAATGCAGCCGCTCAGTGTAGCCTTTGACTGAGTGATTCAGTAGTGCTATTCCCGCGGCATCGGGCGCTTTCGATTTTTGCAGATCAGGGGCATCTATACGAACGAATATTAGTGGCCTGTTCCTTCCTTTGGAGCATTTTCGCAAAGAGATTCATCCGAGGATTCATACTGAACTACTTGCAATATCTTGTTCCGTTGAAGATAGTCCTGAAGTGTTTCGCTGCACATTTTGGTTTCTCATCCACCGATGGCACCATGCCGGCTATTGGTCAATTATAGGTTGAAGGTCTGATGCAAAAACTCACGGTATTCAGGTTGTTGCTGGTGTGGTATTGCATTCCAGGATTATGCATGGCAGAGGAACGACCTTCGGAGATCGAGATTCTGCAGCCGGGCGTGAATTTGACTCTGGTCGCCGAACATCCGGCTTTGGCGACTCCCACTGGACTGGATGTTGATGCTCAGGGACGCATCTGGGTCGTCGCCACGCATAC
>JAGQQS010000258.1 GCA_020426105.1 Planctomycetaceae bacterium | reverse complement strand
GGCGAATTCACCCGTTGATCGTTGACAACACTTTGCCACAGCGCCAGTGACGGCACTTCCATTTTCGGCCGACGCAGCTTCAGAAAATAAAGGATGATGAGTGGAATCAGTGCCAGCAGAAACCAGGCACCAAACAGATTAACAAAACCTGGCCATTTCATCGCAGAATCCATCCCTGTCGACAAAGGTGTTCAAACAGGAGGGTCGGCAACGCCGCGGCTGAACTCACGGACATGAATCTCCCCTGTCGGCTGCGACACATGGAGTGCAACGTGTCCTGCAACCAGCGTCGCTGATCCTGGTACACGTTCAATAATTCGGATGCGTTCGTGATATCAAGCGTTTCCTGCGTCTCGCTGTCAACAAATCGGAGATCACCCTGCACATTCGGAGTGATTTCTGATTCAGCCAGCACCTGCACGCCCCACACTTCCAGACCGGCGCTGTACAGCAGATTCATGGGGCGACTCACGTCCCCGAACGTCAGAAAGTCACTGAGGATGACGGCAAGCCCCCGGCCGCGATGAAAGCGCAGCATCGTCTCAATGGCCTGTTCAACCGGGATGTTGCCCCCGCCCTCAACCGATTCCAGAAACTTCAGCAGTTTGCGAATGCGGGTGCGGCCAGTACCCGGTGGAAACATCCATGGCTGGTCCTGTTGCGAATGAATGGCATAGGCACTGACACGTTCCACGTTCTGCAGCCCCATGATGCCAAACGCCGCTGCCAGTTGCTTTGCCCGCAGCAATTTGTCTTCAAACAACATGGACGTCGATGCATCTACCAGCAGGACGACGTGCATTTCTTCTTCATGCTGAAACTGTTTGATATAAGGGCGTCGCAGTCGCGCGAAAATGTTCCAGTCCACATACCGCAGATCATCGCCGGCTGCGTAGTCACGAAAGTCGGCAAAATCAGTGCTGCTGCCGCCCTTACCGGACAGATGTTCTCCCCGCGCACGATTCGTGAGCCGACGGTTCGGCCGCAACCGCATCCGCTCGATCTGATTCAGCGTGGCATTGTCGAAAAGTGTTGTAAACTGTGACGCCGTCGGGTTCATGTTATCCTTCCACAGGCAGCTTCATAACACATTCCTCAATCACGTCGCGGATTGAAATATTCTCGGCCTGACCATCGTAATTCAACAGAGCTCGATGCTGCAGGACTTCCTGAGCAAAGTGGCGGATATCATCAAACGAGACATGCGCCCGTCCCTGACTCAGTGCCCGCACGCGAGCCGATCTGATCAGCGCCTGCGCCGCTCGGGGACTGGCGCCCCACCGCAGGTACTTTCTGACGCGGTCCGTGGCGAACTGCGAATCCGGATGTGTTGCCAGCACCATTCTGCACGCATAGTCACGCATCGGATCACTCACGACAACTCGATCCAGGATTCTCCGCAGATGCAGAATTCGCGGACCATCAATGACGGTGGCTGTTTCCACCCGCTGTTTCAGAATCGTGCGTGATACGACCTCGTTTAGCTCTTCGCGTGAAAGAAACGGAACCACTACCTTAAACATGAAACGGTCCAGCTGTGCTTCCGGCAGAGGGAACGTTCCTTCCTGTTCAATCGGGTTCTGAGTCGCAAGGACAAAGAACGGAGGATCGAGCGTATACGTTGTACCGCTGGCCGTCACGGTGCCTTCCTGCATGGTTTCGAGCAAAGCTGACTGTGTCTTTGGTGTCGCCCGATTGATTTCATCGGCCAACAACAGTTGCGTGAAGATCGGGCCCTGCCGGAATTCAAAGCGGTACTTTCCGGCGTCATCGGTTGTCATAATATTGGTGCCAATCACGTCGGCCGGCATCAGGTCCGGAGTGAACTGAATGCGACGAAAATCCAGCCGCAATACCTGAGACAGGGCTTTTACAAGTTCCGTTTTCCCAAGTCCCGGCACACCTTCCAGCAGGACATTTCCACCACACAGCAGAGCGGTCAACGTCGCTTCGACAACGCGTTGCTGGCCCACGATAACTTTACCGACAGCATCGCGGACGGCCTGGAATTCAACGCGAAACTGATCGGCTTCCGCCTGTAGTTCGGCGGGCGTAAGTGATTCGGACATACAGCAAAGGCTTTCTTAGGTTAAATGGAGAGCGGCTGGGCGTCAGCCCTCCGTGACGGCCACAGTTGTGCAGCGGTCCTCGATCTCGAGTGGATTTTTGACAGAATTTGTTTCAGAAGTTTTACATATGAAGGCGGAATTTACACGGAGGGCTGACTCCCTGCCGCTCACCTTTATTCATTTCTTTCCCTCTCCGTCCTGTTCGCGTCGGCGTTTGATTTCCAGCAGCCTGGATGTTGTCCCACCGTCTGCCGGTGGTGGTGTGGGTGGTGGTGTCGAAGCAGTTGATCTCGACTCCGGACTGGGATCTTTCGTGGCCGGGGGACGTTGCGGTTGCTGCCGCGCTGCCATCGGACGTCCCGTTGCCGGTTCAGAGCGCTGAGTGCCGGTTTTTTGTTCACGATCTTTGTTCATGGATTCACGCAGAGCGCCAGCCCGCTGCAGCAGAGCGCCCATCGTGGCCGTTGATTCTCGCTGATTGCGACGAAAGAGTCGACGCAGCCACCCCAGGTCAAGCTGCACGCGGCGGATCGCCACATCGAGCGGCAACAGGCAGGCGATGCACATGAGAAACCAGTCAAAGATCGCACGGCTGCTGCGTTTCGGCTGTCGATCACCAAAAATTGTACTGGCCAGCTCTGCAGGGCTCTGATCAGCATCGAGTTCAATGCCCCCGGTCTTCGCTGCGATATCCCGCAACACAATTGGATTTGCCCGAAAGCGCAGGTACTCCGGTGAGTACGAAACGATGAATCCGGCATATGCGGTTTCTCGGCGAGTTCCGTCAGTCGCGCCAATCATCACCTGATAACGTCCTTCACCTTTCAGTGGCATACTTGTCTGATAGCGACGCGGCGCGATCTGACGCACCGGCTGCGATTGTTCAAAGTTATTCGGCCCTGTGACGGACACCGTTATATCCAGCAATGTTTCACTCGGATGGAAGTCTTCAACCACCACGACACCTTCGTTGCCGTTGACGTAAGTGTAAACCCGCAAATACTGTTCGCGCCGCGTGCGACTGATGCGCGTGATCATCTGATTCACAAACTGCTGGTACTGATCCCAGCTCACCCAGTCTTTGCCCCAGCGTTCAGTGAGATCTGAAGTGAACGCGGCGGTGACACCCAGTCCATAACGCCAGACGGCGAGAATCGGGTCCGCTTCTGTGTCGCCAGCTGCGATTTCGGCTTCTGTGGGCGGGGATGCCAGAAGAATCGTGGCCCGCGGATCCTCCTTCGGCGAAGTCAGAACATAGCCGTGCAACTGCGGTGACTCCAGAATATCCTTCAGCATCGGATCTGTGTTCACGCGGGACGGAACAAAATCGCGAATCTGCAGCTGACTTCGCCGCAGCGTCTTGGCTTCCTTGATAAAAATCGACGGCAACTGGTTTGGGTCACTGGGATAGTAAAATCGTCCGCCTGTGACTCCTGCGATTTCTTCCAGAATGGCCGTGTCACCATTGTGTGGAAAGACGGCCACGGTTGAAACGGAGACCTCATTTTCAATGAACTTCTCCAGCAACGCAGGAGTTGGCGGCGACGCATCTCCATCCGAAATGATAATCATGTGACGGCTGGATGCATCCGATTTTACCAGTGCATCAAATCCCATCTGCATCGTCGTGGCGAAGGTTCCCATATCGCCGATTTCTGAGTTGTTAATCAACGGCACCAGTTCGGAGTACTTCGAAGCAGGTGTCAGTTCGAAGATCCATTCATCCCCGTTCATCGTCTGAGCCAGGGCACCGACAAGATCTTCTGAATTCAGAACCTGAATTGCTTTCTTGGTGATCCGCTTGGCCCAGCTGTTGCCCTGGGGAAATTCACAGGTATGCAAAATAATGGCCAACGCGCCCTTGGGGAGAATCTTCTTATTCGTGATCTCCATCGAAATCGGCAGTGCTTTTTCGACAACAGATCCCTGCCAGCCACCGGGGCCAAAACTATTTGGACCTCCAACCATGAGAAACCCGACACCGAGATTTCGTACTGAATCATGCAGTGCATCGACCTGTGTTCCGAGCATTGAGTCCGCAGCCACATCGGCAAAGATGACGGCGTCGTAAGGCATCAGTGATAAGGGGTCATACGGAAACTCCAGCGCGCTCTGTACATCAACCTGACGCTCGCCCTGTCGTAAAGCCTGCACCATCGCCCGCCATTCCGCCGGATTACCCTGTGGGTCCGTGACCACCAGAATTCGTCCCGGGCCTTCAAGATACAAATAGTTGCGAACCTCGTTGTTTTCTGAACGACTGTCGTCTGCAGGGGAAACTTCAATGCGTGCCGAATATTCATAGTAGCCCGGCTGATCTACTTTAATCGGAATGGAGTAACGACTTTTTCCCGCTTCGAACTGCACCTCCTGCCTCGCAATCGTGCTCTCACCATCGCTCAGGACAAGTGTGCCTTTGCCTTTGGCCAGAGAACTGAGTACGACTGAAGCTTCGTACGTTTCTCCCAGCCGGACGAAACGCGGCAGATCGAGTCTTTCCAGCAGGACTTCATGGGAATAGTCGTATTCGATGGGCACAACGTTTACGCGGACATCACGCGCCTGCAGGTCGTCGATAATATCCTTCAGTTGTCCAACCGTTTCAGTACCATCACTCACAAGGACGATACGGCCGAGATGTTCTTCCGGCAGCATGGCGGCACTCAGTGCCAGCGATTGTTCCAGATTGGTCGCATCCTGACTGACTCTGGAATTAATATACTTTTCAAAGGGAAATGTTTCGCGCGGCGGATACTCGACTGCGGCCGTACGCCCGAACACCACCAGGCCCGCCTGATCTGTTGCCGGTTTCTCTGCGGCTGTTCCAGCCACCATTTCCAGCGCCTGATTGCGGGCTTCATTCACCGAATCGGAAACATCGACACTGTATACGACGGATACGACATCACTCGTCCGAACGGCCCTCGGTTCGGCGAGGATGAGAATGAGCAGGCCACAAATGCACAGACGGCAAAATCCAGCGAAGGCACCACGCCGGGCCGGGAGACCCGCATGACCCGCCGCCTGCATCCACCAAACCCACGGTGTAAACAGCAGCAACAGGAAAGCCCAGGGCCGAACAAATTCCAGCTCCTTCACAACTTCGAAGACCGGCTTTGAAATGTTCAGATCACCAAACCAGCTGAAATTGATCAATTCAACATTCCAGATTGAAATGCTGACCTTGTCCCAAAGCTGCGGTTTGCCGGCCGTCACGACAAATACCGGCAGAACCGAAGTGCACAACAAGGCAAACAGGACTGCAAATACGATCAGCGGAATTGCCGCCTGCCAGCGCACAGGGCGATGCGGCCTTGGGAAAATCGTTGCTGCGATTCTTTGCAGTTGGTTCATGGAGTCAGTTCCACCAGGCGATGATTTCCGGTATCCGCGATCAATATGCGACCATCACTCAGTATGGTCAGGTCCCACGGCTGGTAGAACTGATCCAGTCCTCGACCAGGCCGTCCGTAGCGACCGACTATTGTGCCGTCCAATTCCATGACCGTCAGCCGTGCGGCCTTGTTTTCGATCACATAAATCTGATTATTGCGATCCAGGCGAATATCGTAAGGATACTCCAGAGGCGATGACTTCTCCGGTAACCGAATTATTCGCACGAATTTTCCACCATCTTCGAAGACCTGGATTCGATCATTGAAGGCATCCACGACATAGACTAAGCCGTCCTGCCACGCGACTCCGCTGGGGCGCTGGAATTCACCCTCTTTCGATCCATGCTGTCCGAATTCGGTGATGTACTCGCCATTCAGCGTGAACTTCTGAATTCGCTGCCGGTCTCCGTACTCACCCACATAAATAAATCCGTTAGGATCCTGAGCAATCGTGACGGGAAATACAAACTGCCCCGGGCCTGTCCCCTGCGTGCCGAACATGTGACTGACTGACCCGTCGTCATTGAAGACGACGACGCGGTGGTAATGTGTGTCAGCGACTGCAATGCGGCCATCCAGCAGCTTCCAGACACCCTCCGGCTTTCCCGCGGCGAATTCCGGCATTTCCCATTGCCGCGTGAGCTTGCCACGTTTGTCGTACACAAGGACACGGCCTGCATCGTCGAGGACGTAGACCGTATCGTTTTCATCCGCATAAAGTCCTCGAGGCGCAGGCAGAAATCGTCCGGCCGCAGGAACTTTCCACGTATCAAACTTTGTAAAAGAAAGCTCAGGGTCATTAGTTCGCTCACCGCATCCGACAAAGAGCAGGCCCAGTAACAGCCCCGTACCGAGCAGCGGCAGCGACCTGATCGCGGGTAATGTATTGCTTGCAGAATTCCCCTCCTGAGACATCCCGGAACAAAGCTGTGCGTTTATTTCGCTGGTGGGATCAGGGGCACTTCGCGAAACAGTCTGGTTGCGAATTTCGTTTCGCCGCTCCAGATCCTGAGTTTTCGCGCATGTCTTTTTTCCTGTTCGACGGCCCCGATGGTCGATCTGCATGTTGCGAGAGCCACTGATCTGCGGGACGTTTGACGTTTGGTGACCGACGACAGGGATCATACGTTGGCTCCCACGCGGGATAACACCACTCGAGCGCCAAGCGGCGGCAGGACATCGACCTGATGGAACACGGACTTCATTCGTCCTGTACCAACATGCCGCAGAACAGACTCACAATATGTTCCTGCAAATGGCGTGGCAATCAATTCGACCGCAGAATCGGCAACCAGCAATCGCAAATGTTCGGGACGAATGGCGGACTCGTTCCCGCCTCCCAGAAACACCCCTGCTTCATCTTCCGTAAACCAGTTCAGGGGGCCGAGGAATTCGCCAACGAACGCGCTGGGCGGTGCATCGTATAGATTTCGCATTGGCCCCTCGAACTCCACAGTGCCGTGATGCAGACAAATCACATGTTCGGCCTGGCGGAGCACGGATTCAGGTTCGTGGGAGGCGAAGATCATTGAGATGTTTTCAGCTGTTACGAACTGACTTACAATTTTCCAGTAGGCTGGCTTCCGAATCGGATCGACATGACTGAGCGGTTCGTCAAGCAGCAGGACCGTTGCCCGTGTCGCAAGGGCGCGAGCGAGAGCGAGTCGCGAACGTTCACCCTGCGACAACTCCGCGGGAAACGCCTGTCGCCGCTGATCCAGATCAAACTGACCCAGTAATTCGTCTGTTCTTTCTGAAGATCTTCCAAATTCGCTGCTGGAATTATGATTCTGCGCTGCCGCAGGGGTAACCACGTCCAAATGCTGCTCAACCGACAGATGCGGCCATAGCCCGCCGCTTTGCGGCACCCAGAACAACGGAAGGCGGGATTTGTCTGCGGATTCAGCGTGATTTTGGTACGCACCGGAGAACCCGGATTCGAATCCTGCGAGGACGTTGAGCAGTGATGTTTTTCCCGCACCGGAAAGTCCCACAACCGCCGTTGAGCCGCGAGGGATTGAGACTGTAACCGAATTAAGTCGTGCCGGAAGAGTCACATTCCGCAGACTGAAGAGTGGGCTGTTCATGCGAGACTCGAGGCAACAGGCTCACCCGCCAGTCGGACGAACAGTCTTTCCAGCAGCAATCGCGGATCGACCCGGCTGCCGCCTTTCATCTCTGTATCGGCTTCGATGAGCAGCTGCAGAATGCGACTGGCTCTTTCGAAACCGATGCGCCGCAGATAGGTTTCACTCGGCGCTATGGCGGCAGGAAAAATACCGGACACGGAAATCGCCTCTCTGAGCGGCGTGCCCGCCCTGGCGCGTTCCGTGGCTTCGGCCAGTTTTCGGAAGGTAAAAGTCACACCGCCGAGGATTTTCTGAGGTGCTTCTCCAGCCATCATGAGCTTGTTGAGTGCCTCCAGGGCCTTGTTTAAATTGCCGTCCCGCACGGCATCCAGCATGACCCATGTCGTTTCTGTACGCCAGCCACCGACAACCTTAACGACATCGTCGCGGGTAATTTCCGCAACTTCCCCGACCAGTGACGCAAGTTTTGCGACTTCCTGCAGCAACATTCCAAGTCCATCGCCGGCAAGCTGCACGATCAATGCGGCGCTCTCGCGATCAAGATCTTTCCCGTACTGCTCCTTCGCGACGCGCTGCAGCCACTTGAGCAGATTTGCACCGGTGAGTTCTGCGCATTCCACGGCCAGTCCGTGCTGATCCACAAGCTTATATAGTTTCGTTGTCTTTGGAAAACTCTTGACATCCAGGATCAGCAGTGATCCCTTCGCGGGACTTGCGGCATATTTTTCAAGTGCGGGTCGGTTGGCCGTCACGAAATCGTCCGCATCTTCGATCAGTACGATTCGCCGATCGCCGAACATGGAGACCGTCTTGAGTTCCGACATCACTTCCCGAATTTCGGCGTGTTCACCATTCAACCGTGTGACCGCCGATTCAGCCTCCTCACCACTCACACCTGGCAGATGGTGCAGAATCTCAGACCGGAAGAAACGTTCCGGCCCGTACATAACAATCACCCCATGCGGCGGAGGTGGATTTTTTGACGACAGGAACTCAGTGGCAGTGATACTCATGCGACGGCCTTACAGAATCGGTCCGGACCCCACAGCCGATTCTACGGCACGACATGCACCATCATCAAGTCATGCGTTTCACCCAGCCAGTTCGTATGCCCCACAATGATGATCTTGCTTCCGGACTTCAGTAACTGATGCCGCTCACCCCATTTGAGAACATATGCCAGTAAAGCGTCGGCCGACTGCTGTACCACTCGGTTCAGAATCGGCGTTACGCCCCAGTACAGGCACATTCGCCGGGCCACATCCTCGCGGTCGGTAAACGCAAGTACCGGCACGTGTCCACGAAAGCGCGACAGGGCGAGTGCGGTACGACCGGTCACCGTAGCGACGACGATCAAATCCGCCTGAAGATATTCAGCTGCGGCAATGGCGCCGCGCGTGACCGCTTCCGTGATCGGTCGCGCCCGACGGGCTTCATCATCCCGCAGATCGTTCAGGCTGGCAGCATGCACCAGCGGTTCTGCCTCGGCCGCAATTCGATCCATCATGCGGACGCACTGGACCGGGTGATGTCCGATGGCCGTTTCACCCGACAGCATCACCGCGTCCGTGCCATCGATCACCGCATTTGCGACATCCGTGACCTCAGCCCGGGTCGGCAGTTCATTGGTCTGCATGCTGTCCAGCATCTGTGTGGCCGTGATCACGGGAATCCGCAGTTCATTACAGCGACGAATGATCTGCTTCTGCAGAATAGGGACACGGCTGATTTCTGCTTCAACCCCCAGATCACCACGTGCGACCATCACGGCATCCGTCACCGCGAGAATCCTGTCCAGGTCTGCGACGGCTTCCGTCTTTTCGATTTTTGCCACGATGAGCGGGGTGATTTTAGGGTGACGCGATTCGATCAGGCGTTTCAGCTCAATAATGTCTTCGGCCTGACGCACAAAACTCAGCCCGATATAATCAAGCTCATGTTTCAGTGCCCACTCCAGATCAAGACGATCCTTTTCTGTCACACTGGCCGTGCTGAGTGCGACACCCGGCAGGTTGACCCCCTGTCGACTGCGAATCTTTCCTGATTGAATCACCTGACAGCGGACCCAGGCGGCGGCAGCGTCCTTTTCGAGGACAACCATTCCAACCGTGCCGTCCGCCAGCAGAATTCTGTCGCCCGGTTTCACATCATCGATCAATGGTTCATAAGTGCAGGTCAGATCCGTTGGAATTTCTGTCGAAAGACCACGGACAAACCGAAACGAAGCACCATCGTTGCAACTTACGTCGCCGCCCGGAATCTCACCCAGTCGAATCTTGGGACCGGAAAGATCTCCCAGAATCCCGATCGGGCATTCGAGTTCGGCCGATACCTGACGAATTCTTCGCACGAGTTCCGACAGCCATGCATGCTCCCCGTGCGCGAAATTGAGCCGAAAGATATCCACTCCGCTGATTACCAGTTCCCGCAGAACTTCGATCGACTCGCTGGCGGGTCCTACCGTGGCGATGATCCGAGTCTTGACCAGTTTTTGTCGAACGGGGAGCTGCGTCGTGCCTGTAACGGACATCTGATTCCTTCCTAAACAACGGATCCCTACAGATTAAAATCATTATCTGCCATCGGGCTGTAGTTTTCGAAGCGCATAAATTCCTTCCGCCAGGTGAGACGTACCAGCCCGGTTGGCCCACTGCGATGCTTGGCCACGATAATTTCAGCTTCCCCCGGTCGATCCTCCGGATCGTAAGCATCCGGGCGGTGCAAAAACATCACCATGTCAGCGTCCTGCTCAATCGCACCGCTTTCGCGCAGGTCTGCCAGCCGTGGCCGTTTATCTTCCCGCAGTTCCACCCCGCGAT
This sequence comes from Planctomycetaceae bacterium, assembly GCA_020426105.1. Lineage (GTDB taxonomy): Bacteria > Planctomycetota > Planctomycetia > Planctomycetales > Planctomycetaceae > SXXK01. The sequence goes on along the minus strand of JAGQQS010000258.1, from coordinate 1,234 downwards.
TCAGCTGAGCCAGCGCGATGACGGGTACTTTGAGTTCTTTGGCGAGAAACTTTAGCCGTCGTGATATCTGCGCGATCTGTTGTTCACGAGGTGAACCTTTGTCGTCCGGTTCGATCAATTGCAGATAGTCGATGATGATCACTCCGATCGGCGACTTTCGATGCAGTCGGCGAGCGATCGCGGCGACCTGAGTCATCGTGCGGCCCGGTTTGTCATCGATAAACAGCGGTAACCGTGACAGATCATCAGACGCGCGGACCATCGCATCATGCTGTGCATCACTCAGTGTTCCCGAACGTAAAGCGTGTCCATCGATCCTTGCGGTGATGGACAGGAATCGCTCCGCCAGTTCAAGATTGGACTGTTCCAGACTGAACAACAATACGCTTTTACCGGATTTTCTCGCGACCGCTTCTGCAATGTTGCACACCAAAGCGGTCTTTCCCATACTCGGTCGGGCCGCAAGGATAACGAGTTCTGTCGGCTGAAAACCGGTGGTTTGGTGATCCAGATCGGTAAATCCACTGGTAATCCCGGTGACATCCCCGGCAGTATGTTGCCGCTCCTCAATCCGCGCGAATGCTTCCAGCAAAATATCCGAGATGGCGAAGCTGCCGGTATCTCCCTGTGACTCCAGGATGGAAAAAATCCTGCGTTCCGCGCTTTGGAGCAGACCTTCTACATCATCACTGGCGTCGTAACTTTCGCTCAGAATTTCCGTACAGGCGTAGATTAATGTTCGCTGCATCCATTTTTCGCGAACGATCGTGGCGTAATATCTCACATGGGCCGCGTGAGGCACCGCTTCCAGAATCTGCGCCAGATAGCCGGCACCACCCACATCTTCAAACTGGCCGCGCCGTACAAGCTCCTCCGCCAGTGTGATCGCGTCAATTCCACGCACACCTTTCTCGTACAACTGCTGAATCGCCGCATAAATCTTCTGATGTGCGTCGCTGTAGAAGTGTTCTGCCTTGAGCGACTCGCCGACTTCGTCTATCGCTTCGTTCATCAACAGAATACTGCCCAAAACACCGCGTTCGGCGTCGAGGTTCTGTGGGGGAAGTCTGAGCCTGTCGTCTGCCATCGATCCTGGAACTCCGCGATTCATTCTCCGCTGTTCATTCGCGGACGTACCCAAAAAAATCCTCAGACAATCGAATGTCTGAGGATTCTGTCAGGATCCCGAACACTGCGGCGAAACTTCGGTGTCAGTGAGCGTTGTCTGCAACGC
>JAGQQS010000257.1 GCA_020426105.1 Planctomycetaceae bacterium | reverse complement strand
ATATTGAAGAAAAGATTCCTGACGCTGCGGCCCCGATCGTGCTGTATTGCGGTGGGGGATATCGTTCAGCGCTGGCGGCGCTGAATCTTCAGCAGATGGGCTACACCAATGTTATTTCGATGGATGGTGGATTCCGCGGCTGGAAAGAGGCGGGACTGGACGTGGATTCGACGCCGGGTAACTCCGGTTGAAGTTGTGCGTTAGGTTTTTCGATCCAAAACACGGACCGGACGCGTCAGGGAGTAACTGCCTGACTCCTTGTTTTGCTCGCTCACACCCTTGGAAGCGGCAGTCGTCCGGCCCTGACGAATTCGCAATTTCTAAGCTCACAGCCTGGATTGATGAAATATCGCGACTTCCAAAGAAACGCACCTGACCACTGGCGGTTCCCTGTCGGAGCCATACGGCTGAGAAAACAAATTCCATGCAACACCGTCCCGGATTGCTCACCATAGACATCGGCAATACCCGCGCAAAGTTTGGGATATTTCGTATGGATCAGAACGGGTTGCCCGATCCGGTACGGATTGAAGCGCGGGTTCTGGATCAGACGCGGTGTCTCGCGGATGAGCTGCAGGAATGGTGGCAGATGCTGAATACTGCGGGACCGGTACAGGCTGTCGTTGCGGGGAGTGATCCGGAGTCACGGGATCTGCTGATTGATGCCTGGCCATGGGCCGCATGTCGTCCGGTTGTCGTGGCAGACTACAGGCAGATTCCAGTGACGCTGGATGTTGATGTCCCTGAGCGAGTGGGCATCGATCGCCTGTTGAATGTATTTGCCGGCAGACGATTGCTTGCCTCCAATCACGCGGTGATTGTCGTAGATTCCGGCACGGCGACGACCGTCGATTTGATGACGGCCGATCAGATATTCCGCGGCGGCAGTATACTTCCGGGGCTCCGATTGTCGGCGTGTGCCATGCACGATTACACCGCCCGATTACCTCTGCTGCATGTCGATGAAGAGCCATCCGAATTGCCCGCCGTGCCGGGCAGAAATACCGAAGCTGCCATGCGAGCGGGATTGTTTATCGGCCAGCTGGGGGCTGTTCGGGAACTCGTCAGTCGCCTTGCGACGGCGGCCGCCGATCAATTTGGCGAAAAGACACCTCCGGTAATTGTTGTTACCGGAGGCGGCGGTCGCCAGCTTGTTCAGCATCTGACAGGTGCCATCTATGTTGACAGCCTCGCGCTTCATGGCCTGGCGATGCTGGGCCATGCGTCAGGTCTGGAATCATGAGGTGAACCGTTTACGGAATCTCAGAGCGAGTTATGAGGAACAAGACTCCTCGCTGCCTTGCGGCCTAACCCATACTCATGGTGACGGTCTTCAATTCGGTATAATTTGCGAGCCCGGCGGCGCCCAGCTCGCGGCCAATACCACTCATCTTGAAACCACCGAATGGTGCGGCGGCGTCGAAGACGTCGTAGCAATTGACCCAGACGGTCCCGGCACGAACACTGGCGGCCACCTGATGCGCTTTCTTAACGTCACGTGTCCAGACAGCGGCGGCGAGGCCGTAACAGGTGTCATTTGCGCGTTTGACGACTTCATCCGCGTTTTTGAATTTGAGTATGCTCAGTACCGGTCCGAAGATCTCTTCGCGTGCTATATCCATCGAATCCGAGACACCGGTAAATACCGTTGGCTGCACAAAGTATCCGAGATTTCCAAAACGTTTACCTCCCGTGACACAGTTCGCTCCCTGAGCCTGACCGCGTTTGATGTAAGTCATAATCTTGTCGAATTGTGCCTGATCGACCTGTGGTCCCTGATTCGTCTCAGTATCAAACGGGTTCCCCAGCACGCGTTGTTGAGCACGCTGCACGATTCGTTCGACAAACTCATCATGGACTGATTCTTCGACGAACAATCGACTTCCGGCACAGCAGCACTGCCCCTGATTGAAGAATAAACCGAACTCCGCTCCGGCAGCGGCAGCATCCAGATCCGCGTCTGCAAAGACGATATTCGGACTCTTGCCGCCGAGTTCGAAGGTCAGCCGTTTTAAGGTGTCGGCCGCTTCGCGCATAATGATCTTTGCGGTCAGGCCTTCGCCGGTGAACGCAATCTTGTCCACCTGCGGATGTTTCACCAGCGCCGCGCCCGCCGTGGGGCCGTAACCAGGAACCACATTAATCACCCCCGGAGGAAAGCCGGCTTCCAGCGCCAGTTCGGCCAGTCGCAGACAACTGAGTGGAGTTTGTTCCGCCGGTTTCATGACGATCGTATTGCCGGTCGCCAGCGCCGGGCCCCATTTCCATGCAACCATCAGCAGGGGAAAGTTCCATGGAATTATCTGTCCACAAACCCCGATCGGCTCTCGCCGCGTGTAGCAAAAATAGTCACCCCGAACCGGAATGGTTTCGCCATGAATTTTGTCGGCCCATCCCGCATAATAGCGCAAACAATCGATCGCCAGCGGCAGATCTGCAGCGCGGGAATCATTGATCGGCTTGCCGTTGTCGAGGGTTTCCAGAGCAGCGAGTTCTTCCAGATGCAACTCAGCGAGATCCGCCAGTTTATTCAGCAGGCGACCGCGATCCCGAGCGTCCATCCGAGACCACGGACCCGTTTCAAATGCTGCTCGTGCCGCGTGGACGGCCAGATCCACGTCCGCTGAATCGCCTTCGGCAACCTCACAAATGACTTCTTCGGTCGCCGGATTGTATGTCTTGAATGTCTTGCCGCTGACGGCAGGCCGGAATTCATCGCCGATCAGGATGCCGGTCTGTCGAATTTTGGGAGCGGTAACGCGCGTAGGGTCGAGGGTGGTAGACATGGGAATGTTCCTGAAAAAAGAGCGAATTGCATCTTGCCTGCCCAATCAAAATTCGTGGAATCGAGCACGCGACTTCGGGAACGGCATTATGTCGATACAGACCTGAAAATGGAAGGGTTGACGCTTATCTACCTGCCATACCCGTGGCCTTCACGCTGCATGCAGAGCAGCGGTCTGATAGACTGAGTGGACGTGCGGTAATCCGCTGGCTCGCGCAGTCGCCTGGAGTTTATGAATGTCGCAAGTTTCTTCGAATCTGGCCACACGCAGAAAAATGTGGACGAAAGTCATCGTTTTTCTCGCGCTGGTCGCTGTGGTCTGGCTCCAGCCCAAAGTCCAAAAATGGCTGGACGAACGGGACCGCGAAGGCACGGTATCAGTTCCCGCCGAACGTCGGGATTCGAAACCGTCTTCCTCATCGCCGGCGTCCGGCGATCGCCCGCGAGTGATTATCAAAGACGTTGAAGTCCCTTCAGTGGCAGAGGTTGAACGTCCCGAACTGACACCGCCCGTGGCCAATCGAAAGGCTTCACTTCCTGAAGACAGTTCCGCTGCCAGTGCGAAGAACGCGAAAGAGAAACGTCCGGCTCCGCGAGAAAAGAGCGGGCCATCACCAAACAAGTCGGCCGCTGAAACTCGGTCAGATAACAAGCCGGTGCCTGGGCAGTTGCGGGAGATTCGGAAGAATGTATTCGAGTCTGCTGCCGGACTCCGCTACGTTCCGGGGAGTGCAGATGCTCATCGGCTGAAACATGTCATGCAGCACGCACACGATGATTCGACGAAACCGGTCCACGGCGTATTCGATGGTGAACGTGATCAGATCCTGGCGGTCATCGACGAGGCTTACCTGAAAGCAAAAAAAGGAGGCGGGGATGTTCGCCGCGAAAATCAAAATGATCGGTTGGTCTATACGGTCAATCTCGGCAGAAGAATCGGCTACACGGGCGGCTCGGAAGGCAAACGCAAAGGCAACCCTGCATGTCGTTTTGTGCGGATTGTGCTGGAGGATGAAAATATTGTGATCAGTGCTTATCCGACAACGTCATTCTGAACGCTCGATTCACGCACATGACAAACCCACCGCCGGGATTTGATTGAGTATCCCTGGCCGATACGATCCGTCCTGTCGAATTCTGAAACCACCGCATCTGAAACTGCTGCATTCCTAACCGTCACATACGAAACCATGCGCCATGACTGTTCGCACTCGATTCGCTCCCAGCCCCACCGGATATATGCACATCGGCGGAATGCGCACAGCCTTGTTTAACTGGCTGTGGGCGCGGCACAACAACGGGCAGTTTATCCTGAGGATTGACGACACGGATCAGCAGCGAAATATGGAGGAGGCGTTGGGGCCTATCCTCGAAGCATTTCGCTGGCTGGGACTCGATTGGGATGAAGGCCCGGAAGTCGGAGGTCCGCATGGCCCGTATTTCCAGTCACAACGGAGACCGCTGTACGATGCCGCACTCGCCGACCTGCTGCAATCCGGCAAGGCGTATCGCGACTTTGAGACGCCAGCGGAGACGCAGGCCCAGCGTGAGGCGGCGGAGAGGGAAAAAAAAGTCTACGTCAGCAGTCGCGGATCGCTGCGGTTGTCAACAGAGGAAGTTGCGGAAAAAGTTGCGAAGGGTGAATCCTTTGTCGTGCGTCTGTTGATTCCCCGCGGGGACAAAGTTGTCATCAATGACCACATTCGCGGCACGGTGGAATTCGATTGCAGCCTGATGCCGGATCCGGTGATCGCGCGTAATGATGGTTCACCGCTCTATAATTTTGCGACGGTTGTTGACGACGCTGCGCTGGAGATCACGCACGTCATTCGCGCGGAAGAACATCTTTCCAACACTCCGATCCAGGTGCTGCTGCATCGGGCGCTGGGCAACAAAACGCCCGAATGGGCTCACGTGCCCTATGTCGCGTCGCCTGGCAGCAAAGAAAAAATGAGCAAACGAAAAATCGATAAGTACCGCAGCAGTCCGCAGTTTCAGAAACTCTTCGAATTGGGCGATCAGATCCTGAGCCGCCTTGGAATCGATTCCACGGCGAACGACCTCTCGCCCGTGATGGTGGCTTACTACCGGCAAGTCGGATTCTTACCCGCGGGCGTTCTCAACGCGCTTGTCCGACTTGGCTGGTCGCTCGATGATCAGACCGAGATTCTGTCATTGGCCGACATGAAAAGAAAATTCACACTGGAACGCGTCATTAAAAGTGCCGCAGGCCTGGATCCCGACAAAATGCTGAGTTTCCAGTCGCACTGGATGAGCCAACTGCCGTCGCATGAAAAACTGCAGGGATGCCTGAGCATGCTGAAACAGGCGCGACTGATCGACGATGAAGTCGATGCGGAGACGCGAGCCAAGGTTGTCCGCGTTATCGAGCTGGCCGCCGATCGGCTGCGAGTCTTCGGCGATATTTTTCAGCTCGACGAATTTTTTGTCGCCGACGAAGATCTAAAAATGGATGATCGAAACTTCCAGAAGCGCGTCGTCAAGCCGGACAACGCCCTGCCGTTGCTGCAGGATCTGCGACAGCGACTTTCTGATACTGAAAACTTCTCCGCTTTACCGCTGCACGACCTGCTGCAGGAATTTGCAGCGGCTAAAAAGGTCAAAGCCGGTGATGTTTTTCCAGCGCTGCGCCTGTGCGTAACCGGTAAGGCCCAGGGAGCAGATTTATTTCAGACTCTGGAACTGCTGGGGAAAACCTGCGTGCTTCGTCGACTTGACCGTGGCATTGGTCTGGCTGAATCTCAGCGAGACACCTGAGATTCCGAGGTTGTTGGTGGCAAGTTCCCGCAGAAACCGCAGATGCGCTGTCCGAATCGGAGCCGTGAACTGTCCTTTTTGCGAAAAACGTTGCTGTTCTTGACGGACATCAGATATTCCGGGCTTTCGCGTTGAAGATCTTCGAGACGCTTGTAAGAATACGCGATTCGCCATCCTGCCACTGAATGGATGTTCAGGTTTGATGGTGCCGTGGAATTCCCGATTTTGTATTCACAATAATTTGTATTGGTGTGTCATGTTGAAGGACCGATCACGAATTGAGCGTCAACTGAGTCTTTCTCAGCAGCAACTTTCGGTTATCGAAGCGAAGTTGGCAACTGACGGAGTCACGGGCAAGGCTCGAGGCAAGAATCCGGTTTGGCGGAAATTAAGCGCGGAACATCGTCAACTTCGACGTCGTCTGTATGCCGTCGCGACACTGGAAAAGCGGGAAGCCGAAGCGGCGCAGCGTAAGGCTGATAAGGCGAATGGAGTCGAAGTGACGGCGGATGCTGAAGGATAGCGACCCGAAGTTCGCGGTCTTTCTTGAAGACGGCGAATCCCGGTGATGTGGCGTCTGTAGTTGGCGTTCGTGACTTCTGGAAAGCGGTACACTTTCCCATGAAACCAGCCCGCAGTGCGGTGCTGCGTGTTGCGGAACAGATTGAGACCCAAGCCGCAGGCGGCGCCTGTGGTTCAGGGCGTGTTGATGTGTTCGGAGAGATGGCAGAGCGGCCGATTGTGCAGCACTGGAAATGCTGTGTGCCCGAAAGGGCACCGGGGGTTCGAATCCCCCTCTCTCCGCTCAGGTTTAGTTTTGCAGTTTGCATTCAGAAACAGCCCGAATCAGTCAGGAGTCGTCCAACGACCCTTTATGGTGCTCGGGCTTTTTTGCTGCGCTGCTGATCCGTTGAGCACCGCATGTCCCTATGTCAGACTCTGCCATGATTAATGCCCACACCACACAAATCCGAGTTCGTTACAGCGAAACCGACGCGATGGGTTTCCTGCATCACTCGAACTATCTTTGCTACTTCGAAATTGGGCGGACGGAACTGTTCAGGGCTCAGGGGGGTAACTATCGTCGGATGGAGGAGTTGGGGTTGTACTTTGTAGTCGCTCGAATGCAGGTTCGATATCGTCGCCCGGCCCGGTATGACGACTTGCTGACGCTCAAAACTGAGATTTCGAGGCTGACCCCGGCAAAGCTGGAGCATCACTACTGTTTACTGAGGGAATCCGAGATTTTAGCCGAGGCAGACTCGATTCTCGCCTGCGTCAACCGGGCTGGAGAGGTCCAGAGAATTCCTGAGGATCTCGTGGGGTTGACGACATTGTAGTGATCATGCATGAAAAAATGGGCAGGTTGTTTGACAAAATCCTGTCAGGAAAGATAGGGTGTTGCGGAGAGTGAAGAGGCTACCGCAAACCTGGACGTGTGTTTGGGGGAGATTTGCGGGAGCGCCGTACACTGAATGTGTGTGGCACCAGATTGATTTACGAAGGACAGAGAAATGCGACAATTGGGATTTTTGTTTGCGTTAGCGGCGATGTTGCTCGCTAACACCGCGGAAGCGCGTCATTGTGGTCGGCCAGTTCGCTGCAGAACACACCATCACCACCACCATCGTTGCTGTGCGCCAGCACCATGCTGCACACCAGCACCATGCTGCACACCAGCACCAAGCTGTGGCTCATGCGACACCTGCAGTGCTCCAGCGCCAAGCTGCGGCTCTTGCAGCACCTACAGCTCCTGCGGCGCTCCGGTGTCAAGCTGCGGCTCATGCAGCGCCTGCAGTGCTCCAGTGTCAAGCTGTGGCTCATGCAGTTCCTGCGGCGGGTATGTAAGCGACAGCGGCTGCAGCTCTTGTGGCAGCAGCACCGGTTGCGGCGCAGGCGGATGCGGCGTAGCAGCGCCCGCTGCTCCAGCAGCAGCACCAGCACCGGCACCCGTTGAAAACGCTCCAGCGCCTCCAGCAGAAGCCGCTCCAGCACCACCAGCACCAGCCGCAACATAATCGAACGCTTTCTGACGATCGCCCGTCGCCTGCACCATCTTCCTGATGGATGAGCGACAGGCATTGCGGATCCAAAACAGCGGCAGCAATGCCGCTGTTTGCATGCGCTGGGAGCTATGGATTACTCATTGTCTGATTTTTGAAGATCTGACAGAGGCGGATAAATGGTTGTCTTGACAATTGTCGTCTCAACGGTGATGCTTTGAACATGCCAGCTTCGTCGGGAACAACATCTACACGTAAATCGCGATTTGATTCACCAGAGCAGGAAACCTTCCTGAATTTGTGGAGAACGTATGACTGTCTCAAGGCTTTAGAGGAAGAACTGTTTTCAAAGTTTCAATTGTCGGCTCAGCAATACAACGCGCTTCG
>JAGQQS010000256.1 GCA_020426105.1 Planctomycetaceae bacterium | reverse complement strand
ACTCGTGGCCTCGTCCACTACGAAGCCCCATCCAAATCCAACAGCTCTACACCGTTGAGTCAGACACGATCGGCGATTCGCCAGCTGGCACAGCCCGGAGAGCTTTTCGTCCCGAGCGGCCGGTCGTCTGTGCGGCAAACAAGCCGCCTGCGATAGCGCCCAGCAGGTGGCCTTCCCACGACACATGGGCTCCGGCAGTCGGCAGCAGTCCCCAGAACAGAGTTCCGCCATAAAGCACTCCAACCAGAATCGCAGCAACCGCGGAGGCCACTTTGCGTTCGTAAAAACCGGCCGCCATCAGGTAAGCAGTCAAAGCATAAATCAGAGCGCTCGCACCGACGTGAATCTTTGGACGACCGAGTAGCCACAGCATCACGCCCGACATGACCGTCAGGCAGACGATGATGCGTTTTGGATTTGGTCGTGTGAAAGCCAGCATCAGCAACAGAACAGCCAGTGGCACGGTATTACCCAGCAAATGGTTCAGTCCATCATGCAGAAATGGCATTGTGAAGATTCCGACCAGGCCATGCAGGGTGCGGGGCTCCAGTCCAAACCGGTTGAGATTGTATTCGCCATACTGCAACGGAAGGTTGATCAGGTACACGAGCCAGATAAACCCTACAAATGCCAGCACGCTGACGAGATTTTTCTTGACTTGAAGTTTCATCATAGTGCTCCAGACATGTAACACATTCAGCCTCGAAACAGAGTCCGTGAGCGCGGACCTCCGAGTGGAACGTTTTTGTCATGATCTTGGATTAAAGAGAATCGGGCAATATCAGCAATCTGCGGATTTGCTCGTCTGTCAGTGAATTTTTCAGATCATAACACGAATGAACTGTGGAGACCCGCAAATTCGGGCGGAGCTTCTCCGTTGGGCATCTCGCGGGTGCACATGGCAGGCTGATCGACAACACGCTTGACCATATCGCAGAACATGCGAAGCTGCAATTCATGTCAATCTCCTCTTCAGAATCACTCCCTCAGGCGTACGGGCCATGTTTAATCCTGTTCAGCGAATCGTCCTGTTTTGCTCGGCGTTTGCGATATCGGTCGTTGCTTCTGAAGTGACAGCGCAACAACCCCGGCTGAAACTGAAGAAGGGCGATCATATTGCAGTCATCGGCAACACGCTTGCCGATCGACTGCAGCACCATGGTCATCTGGAATCGATGCTGCACTATCGATTCCCGAAGCATAAACTTGTGGTGCGCGATCTGGGGTTCAGTGGCGATACGCTCACCGAGCGACCGCGGTCGGACAATTTCGGAACTCCGGACGAATGGCTTACCAGGGTCCGAGCCGATGTCATTCTTGCGTTCTTTGGCTATAACGAATCTTATGCCGGTAACGCAGGTCTGCCGCAGTTTCGCAGAGATCTGGACGCATTTATCGATCACACACTGGACCAGAAATACAACGGGGAATCCGCCCCGCAGCTGGTGCTGTGTTCGCCAATCGCGTTCGAAGATCTGAAGTGGCCACACTTACCGGATGGCAAACTTCAGAACAGGTATCTGGAACTCTATACGGCTGAAATTGCAAAGGCCGCGACAGCGGGAAAACTGCATTTCGTGGATCTGTTTCATTCCACGCAAGACGCAATGGCATTGGTGAATTTTGATGATAGCCAAATCCGCAATCTGGAAGGCCAGACGCGTGCACGCTTCGGAATCCGGCAACAAACAAATGATTCGCACCCTGTATCTCCGCTCACAATCAATGGCGTGCACATCACAGAGCACGGAAGCATAGCAGTCGCAAAGGAGATCGACAGCAGGATCCTGACTGAAAAGAGCGAGCCGCCGATCGATGTGAAGAGGTACGAAGAGATTCGACGGACCGTGATCGCTAAAAACAGACTATGGCACAACGTCTATCGAGCCACCGACGGCTACAGCATCTTTGGAGGTCGTTCGGGCCTGCGGTTCATCGACGGACAGACAAACTTTGACGTCATGCAACGTGAGCTTGAGATCCTGATCGCGATGACAGCTAATCGTGATGAAGTCATCTGGGCGGCGGCAAACGGGAAGACGATCGAACCGGACGACGGCAATCTTCCCAAACCTCTCGAAGTCAAAACCAACAAACCAGGCGCGCTCCACGACGGACGCCACAGGTTTCTCAGCGCGGATGAAGCGATTGAAAAAATGACCATCCATTCCGGGATGAAAGTCAACGTCTTCGCGTCCGAAGAAATGTTTTCCGACATGGTCAATCCGGTACAGAGTGCGGTTGACACCGACGGACGCCTGTGGGTCGCCGCCTGGCCGACGTATCCGCACTGGAATCCGCTCGAAGCCATGAACGACAAGCTGCTGATTCTCCCCGACGACGATCACGACGGCGTGGCTGATCGATGCATTACGTTCGCTGACGGTCTGCACAATCCGACCGGCTTCGAATTCTGGAACGGCGGCGTGCTGGTGGCGATGGCTCCGGATATCTTCTTCCTCAAAGACACTGACGGCGATGACCGAGCTGACGTGAAGGAACGCATCTTCCATGGTCTCGATTCTGCGGATACGCATCACACAGCGAACGGTTTTGTGATGAGCCCCGGCGGGAAGTTCTATTTCTCGCGGGGGATTTTTCATGCGGAGAACTTCGAGACACCATGGGGACCGACGAAGCGATTTGGCTCCAGCAGCGCGGGAGTTTACGAATGGGATCCGGTTACGTTTGATATCAACTTCCACTTCCCGATCGGCCCAAATCCGCACGGAGACGTCTTCGACCAGTGGGGCAATCAGTTTGCAACGGACGGCACAGGCGGTACCGGCAACTACATCGGCATGCCGGGCCATGGTGCTCCGACGCAGCTTTATAACAAGCGAGTTCGACCGGTTCCGGCGATTCAGATTCTGGACAGTCAACACTTTCCGGAAGAGAACCGAGGCAACCTCTTAATTGCGAACGTGATCGGTTTCCAGGGAGTAACTCAGTACAAGTTCGAAAAACGTGGTGCCGGCTTCTTCGCGAAGGAAGTGGAGCCGATCCTGTATTCGTCTGATCAGAACTTCCGCCCGAGCGACATGGAGATCGGCGGCGATGGAGCGCTGTATGTGCTCGACTGGCAGAACCCGATCATCGGCCACATGCAACACAACCTCCGCGACCCCAGCCGCGACCATCTGCACGGCCGCATTTACCGAGTCACCGCCGAAGGCCGCGAGACTCAGCCGGTGGTCAAGCTGAACAAGGCGAGCACTGCAGACGTGGTTGCGGCCCTCGGATCAGAGACGCTGGCCGAACGTTATCGGGCAAGGCTGGAATTGACGGGGCGGAATCCCGATGAAGTCGTCGCGGCGGTGAATGAATGGGTAAAGCAGTTCGATGACCGAAACCCTGAACATACCAGGCACTTCGCCGAAGCGATGTGGACCTTTCAGCGTGCCAGACTCGCTTTTGAAAGGATCGACGCTCTGTTTGGATCGCCTCTGCCTGAAGGACGGGTCGCTGGAATTCGATATGTGAGAGATCAGATTCGGGAGTCGAGATTAGTTGGTCGCGACAACTACTATCTTGAGGCAAATCGAGAACTGCTCCCGAACATCAGCGACTATCTCCTATTCGCAAGCATATTTGTACAAGATCCGTCGCCTCAAGTCCGAGCAGAGGCAGTATCACTCGCAATGTGGATCAACAACGCAATGAGTCCTCTGGTGCTTCTGATGGCCATGGATACGGAGCAGGATCCACAGCTTAGTTTCGTAGTCTCAGAAGCCCGAAAGGTTATCGATATCGATCGTTATATTGAGAGGAGAATTGCGTCTGGCGAGGAACTCTATCCAGTAGAGTCAAATTACACACTCTCCAGCGCCAGCGTAGAAGACCTGCTGAAGATGGAAAAAACCGAGGGCGTTTATCGCGCCATCCTGACTCGTGAAAATGTGCCCGTTGAAACGCTCCAGACGGCATTGACCGGGCTGGCAATGCTTCGCAACGTCGCCGAGATCGAAGAACTCTTCACGCTGATCGAAGAGCTAAACGCCAAAGCCAGCGTGAATGTGCTCAACAGTCTGAGCCGGCTCCTGGCCAATCAGCCCGCCGATCAACTGGCAAAGGTTCGCGATCGTATTGCGACACTCGCCAAGACTGCGAAGTCTGGCGAAACTCGTCGAGTCGCCATCGCCGCCTGGATCAGTGCGGACAACAACGGCGATGGCGTTTTCACTGCCGTCGAAAAGAAACAGCTAAAACTTGAAGACGTGTTGCGATCGGTGGAACTTGTGTCTTCTGTCGATGCGAAGAGTTCACTCATGGGAACCATCGTTGCCATCATCCCCAAACTTGAAGGGTCCATTGCCACGTATTTTGATAACGGCGGTGGCGATGGGCTAACGATGTCATGGAGCGGCCCGGGTGTTCAGAAAGAACAGATTCCAGCCAGTGTGCTGGTTTCCGCTGCGGAACAAACTATTCAGGATCTTGGCATTCAGGCGATGATGAACATCCCCGGCCATGAGAGCGCGAAGACTGAGATCCTCGCCAGCCTGCTGAAGAAACGCGAATCTGTGAATTCATCGTTGCAGTCGCTGGTTACGATTCCCGTTGAGATGTGGCCGAAAGAGCAGCTTGGTAATCTTGCCGAAGCCGCTGTGTCTTACATCGCCAGCCGTGAGCCGCGTGATCGCAATTCCGAACAAGCCCGACTTGCCCTGACGATTGCCAATGGCGTCAGGTCGCGTCTCGACGCCACAGGAAAGACCCGCTTCGAAAAACGCCTTGCCGAAGTCGTCGTGCCGCTGATTACGTTAGACACCGTGCCCGAACGCATGATCTACGATCGTGAAACAGTCGCGGTGCAGGCCGGTCGCCCGGTTGAGTTTCGTCTGACAAACTCCGACAACATGCCTCACAACTTTGCTGTGGTCCTTCCTGGCACAATGGCGGAAGTCGGTGAGCAGGCGGAAGCGACCGGCCGAGATGCCGATGCGGCCGCTCGCAACTTCATCCCGAAGAGCGACAAGATTCTGGTCGCCAGCAAACTGGTACAGCCGGGTCAAACCGATTCCATCTTCTTCGAAGTGCCCAATGAACCGGGAATCTATCCGTACGTCTGCACCTATCCCGGCCACTGGCGTCGCATGTACGGAGCGTTGTATGTCGTCGCGGATCTTACGGCATACGAAGCGGATTCTGCTGGGTACCTTGCCGATCATCCGCTGGAAATGCGTGATGATTTGTTGAAATATCTCGGCCGCAACACCGACTGGCAGCTTGACGATTTGAAGGGCGACGTGATGCACCTGTCGCACCGGGCCAACAACTTCACCGTCGGCGAATCCCTCTTCAAAGCCGCCGCGTGTGTTGGCTGTCACAAGCTGAACGGCCAAGGTAACAACGTCGGACCTGACCTCACCAAACTGCCGTCGGAGTATTCAAAGCTGGATGTACTGGACCACATTCTGAACCCGTCGAAGAAAATCGACAGGAAATACCAGTCGAACGTGATCGAGTTGACGTCAGGAAAGGTGCTCACCGGCCTGATCATCGAGGAATCCGGTGAGGACCTGAAACTCATCGACAACCCATCCGCCCCGGACAAAATAACCACGATCAGAAAATCCGACATCGGATCCCGTACTCCGAGCGAAGTCAGCATCATGCCAAAAGGCGTGCTGAACAAGCTGACGAAGGAAGAGATCCTGGATTTGCTGGCGTATGTGATTGGTGGAGGAGATAAGGAGAATGTGTTGTTCAAGGGGCATGAGCATGGCCACTAGGATTTGAGGTCTGACATTTCAGATTTCACAATAGTCAACTCGATTTCGTTCCCTGATTTCAAATTTGAAATCTCAAATCTCAAATCTTAAATTAAGAGGAGGCACTGCCATGAAATACGAACGTTTCGAAGATCTGCCGGTCTGGAACGCTGCTGCAGAACTGGCCGTGCAGATGTTTGAGTGGACGAGTCACTCGTGGTTTCGGGGCAAGGGTGATTTGGCAAATCAACTTCAACGTGCGGCGTTGTCGATCTCCAACAATGTCGCTGAAGGTTTTGAACGAGGCACGACGAATGAACTATTGCAATTCCTCTACATCGCTCGAGGTTCCGCGGGTGAAGTTCGATCCATGCTGTGTGTAATTGAGCGGATGAATGCTCCTGAAGATTTGAGATCTGAAATTTCAAATTTGAAATCAAACGCCGAGGGCATATCCCGGCAGCTTCGAGGCTGGGCGAATAGTTTGCAGAACAGCGATATCACTGGTCAACGGCATCTGAATGATCAGTCAAAGCGTGCCTTTGACCACAAGAACAAGGCCAGTCGATTTGCAGACCAGGTCCGCAAGACGGCGGAAGAAGCTCATGCAGAACGAGAACGCGAGCGGCAGCGAGAACGACAATTGCAAAAGGAATCACAGACTGAACAGGATTCCAGATAATTTGAGATCTCAAATTTCAAATTTCGAATCGATGTGAACCTGCCCGGTTACAAACAACGCAGCGCAGTATCGGGTGAAACACCTCGAACGGTTTCGACATGACCGATGCGGGACGGAAGAATGAAACGCAACTCGCGGCCTTCGGTTTTTTTATCCAGCATCATGCAGCGCACAATTTCATCGTGACGATTCTGCATATCGGAAGGAACGGTGACCGGCAGGTTCAGGGCGGACAGCAGGGCGGCTTGCCGGGATGTGTCGAGAGAGGTGATACGGCCCATCGATTCCGCAAGTCGGCTGGCACAGATCATCCCAATGGAAACCGCTTCACCGTGCAGCAGAACTCCGTATCCGGCCAGTGCTTCGAAGGCATGGGCAAAGGTATGACCGTAATTGAGTATCGCCCGCAGTCCGGTCGTTTCATATTCATCCTGACGCACGACGTCGGCTTTGAGTTCACAACTGCGGGCGATCACGTGACGCAGCACACCGGGATCCCGCGAATTCAGACCGGCAATGTTCTGTTCCAGGTAGCCAAAGAAAGCGTCGTCCAGAATGACTCCGTACTTCACAACTTCGGCCAGCCCGGAGCGGTACTCACGGTCGGGCAGGGTCGCCAGGGTCGCAGGATCAATGATCACACCCAGTGGTTGATGGAACGCACCAATCAGGTTCTTTCCGCGCGGATGGTTGATCCCTGTCTTTCCGCCGACAGAACTATCGACCATCGACAGCAAAGTTGTTGGTACCTGAACAAAACGCAGGCCGCGTGCGTAGGTGGCAGCGACGAATCCCGCAAGGTCTCCGGTAACGCCGCCACCCACCGCGACAACTAAAGTCCTGCGGTCCGCGGTCATTTCGACGAGATGATCATACAACGCCTGAGTCTGCGCCCAGGATTTCGTCTGTTCTCCGGAAGGCACAACTGCTGCACGCACTTCGGCACCTGCCGCTTCGAGGCTCCGCTGAACGGTACTGCCATGGAGCTCGGTGACAGCCGCATCAGCAATCAGCAGGATTCTGAGCCCCTGGGCATTGCTGAGTTGCAACCAGTGGCAGAGCAGCGAACCGGCTCGGGACGTCCCTCCGTCGTCAATTACGATGTCGTAACTGCGTGAACCGAGATTTACCGGAACGATGCGTTCCCCTGAAATTGATGCTGTCATTGAAGCTTACGGGAAATAGTGGCGAATTGGGGTCGAATCGTTACAGATTAAGCGAAACCGCAGAAGGTGATCGGCTCCACGGTTGAAAGGATTGATGGGCATCGGTGAGATACCCGTCTCAGTGTCCACTTCAGAGTTCCTGATGAATTTGCGGAAACCCGTCTCATGCTGGCAAAGCGTATCATTCCCTGCCTTGACGTTCACGCGGGCCGCGTGGTCAAGGGGGTGAATTTTGTCAATCTCCAGGATGCAGGAGATCCCGTCGAGATTGCGCAGCGATACGAGCAGCAGGGGGCCGATGAGCTGGTTTTCCTGGACATTACTGCCAGCCATGAACAGCGGGATATCATTCTGGACGTCGTCGCGCGAACATCGGAGGTCGTATTTATGCCTCTGACCGTCGGAGGCGGAATTCGTACGGTCGAAGATATTCGTCGACTGCTGAATGCCGGATGTGACAAGGTGTCGATCAATTCCACAGCCGTAACGCGCCCGGAATTTGTGCGTGAAGCCGCATTAAAGTTTGGCAGCCAGTGTATCGTCGTCAATATCGATCCCAAGCGTATTCAGCGGGAGGGCAGGGAAATCTGGGATGTACACATCAACGGCGGTCGTGTGCCAACGGGCCTGGAGGCTGTCCCCTGGGCGCAGGAAGTGGAACGCCTCGGCGCTGGCGAAATTGTGCTCACCTGTATGGATTCCGACGGTACAAAGGACGGATACGACCTTGAGATCACGCGGGCCGTGGCGGATGCCGTTTCGATTCCCGTCGTTGCCAGCGGCGGGGCCGGATCACCGGAGCATCTTTATCAGGCGGTCACCGTCGGCGGAGCCAGTGCCGCACTGGCCGCCAGTATATTTCATTACGGCACCTACACCATTGGGGAGACGAAACGTTACATGGCCGACCGTGGTGTGCCCGTGCGCCTGTAACTGACGCGTGTGCCAGTTGGCAGAAATCCGTGCCGGATATGATCCCGCAACCTAATGAAACCTGCTATCATATATCTGTTGATTCATTGATTGCAGTCGCTCTTTGGTGACTGTAAGCTCGCGGCTGAAAGCATCTCAGCAGCGAACGGCACGAGAACGCACAGGGAATTTTGTCAATGGTATTGATAGCTGACTGGAAGAAGTCCACGTTTGATCCACTTAAAGATATTGAGGTCGATAAAGTCTTTCGGCTCGCGATCAAGCACAATTGCTCGGATATTCATCTGCAGGTGGGCCGTCCGCCGGTGTTTCGCATTCGCGGGGGTCTCCGCGATCTGGAAATGCCACCGATCACCGAAAGCCAGATGATCGAACTGACCTTCCCGATGATGGATCAGCGAAATCTGGACATTTTCCATAAGAACGGGGGTGCTGACTTTTCCAAAGTCATCAAGGTCGATAATGACCCCTGGCGGTTCCGCGTCAACCTGTTCACGCAATTGGGTAAAGTGGGCATGGTGGCTCGTAAAATCGAACGATCCATCCCCCCTTTCGAAGGACTATATCTGCCCGCATGTATGGTGGATCATTGCAAGTACGATCAGGGAATGGTGCTGCTGGCAGGCGTGACAGGTTCCGGCAAAAGTACGACGATTGCGTCGATGCTCGACTGGATCAACCGCAACATGAACAAACACATTCTGACGATCGAAGACCCGATCGAGTTTATTTATACGTCGGACAAATGTCTGATCAATCAACGGGAAATTGGTCAGGATGTCATCGATTTCCACGTCGCCATGAAACACGCGGTTCGTGAGGACCCGGACATCATGCTGGTGGGTGAGTTGCGTGACCGTGAGACGTTCGAAACCGCGATCCATGCGGCTGAAACCGGACACCTCGTCTTCGGCACAATTCACGCACCTGGAGCGCCGGGGACAATCGCCCGTATTCTGGACCTGTTTCCATTCGACATGCATAAGGCAATTCGGGCCAGTATGGCCATGAACATGAAATGTATCGTGGGGCAGAAACTGCTGAAGACAATCGTAGACAAACCACCTCGCGTACCCATCGTGGAAATTATGAGCTTCAATCCGACCGTGCGCAAGCTCGTCATGGAAGAGATGGACGAAAAGCTGTTCGCCGCGATTCGGATCGGAAAGACGGAGGGTATGCAGTTGTTTAATGACAGCCTGTACGACTTCGTCAATCGGGAACTCGTGAGTCGCGAAGCGGCCTTTGAAATTTCCCCGAACATTGAAGAACTCAAAATGCGGCTGAAAGGCATCGACGTCAAGGGGGCCGCGATTCTGTAGGCAGGCCGGGAATTCAGGCGGCAGTCGTTCGCAGACTCCGCGGTTCGAGCATGATTCTGACGATTGTGACGATCCAAACACCGTGATGATCTTCCGCAACGTGTTTGAAGCGAAACGATCCCGACACATGCGTGATGTCTGAGCTAGGTTGCGAGAGGCCGGGTGTTGGATGACGCCCGGATTTCTCCGCAAAGTCGCCAGAGTCGGCGACTGACCTTTTTCAGCATGCAGCGTTATGCCTAAGACGACCGAAATCTCTGTTCCGAACTGGCTGAAATACGGCATTCTGGGATTGCTCACGCTGGTCGCCGCCAATCTCCTGGCGTGGCGAAGCATTGAGCCGGATCTGTGGGGACATATCCAATATGGTGCAGACTGGATTCATGCAGGCGCCATGCCGACGACCGCCAGCCATACGTATTCAACGCCCGATCATCCGTGGGTGAATCACGAAAATCTGTTCGAACTTGCCGTGGCGGTGGGACAGCGCATGGTGGATGGCCTGGGACTTATGATCTTTAAGTGTATTTCCGGGCTGTGGTTGCTCGGGATGATGGTGCGAACGGCAGCACGCAAAGGAGTTCCAGTGATGGCGGCGGCCGTGGCCATGATTCCCGTGGCGTCGGGACTGGCAGAATTCTGGCTCATGCGGCCACAGTTGTTCAGCTTTTTGTTCTGTGGACTTATGCTGGTTGCCCTGGATCGTGCGTTTCGTGACTGGGATGCAGCGAAGACCGTGAGATTTCAATGGCTTTGGCTGTGCATCCCGTTAATGGTCGCCTGGACGAACGCGCACGGTGGATTTGCGGCCGGGTTGTGTATCTTTATTGCCGTCCTGGGCCTGCGCGGAATGGAATTGTGGTGGCATCAGCGCCAACAGGCAACAGGGACGCTGATGCAGTTTGCGGCGATCGGCATGGCGGCGATCTTGTCTGTGCTCGTCAATCCCTATGGCTATGAATTGCCGTACTGGATGTTGGTGTCTCTCAGCCAGCCTCGCCCGGAAGTGTCCGAGTGGGCTAATATTCTGGACGGTGGCGGTGTCCTGTTTCCTTTCCTGCTGTTGTCTGTGCTTTCAATCTTAGGGATCTGCCTGACTCGATTTAAACGTGACTGGGTGCAAATTACCGTCCTCGCGTTGATCGCGGTTCAGGCTGTTGGACATCTGCGACATCTGGCATTCTTCGCGATTGCTTTTGGATTCTGGATGCCGCAGCACATCTGGGCCCTGTGGCATCGACTGGTGGAATGGAGACCGACACTGGGCGTGCACGAAGCGCTCACTGGCCGAGCTGCCAGACTCATCGGGATTGAACTGGCCCTGGTCGCCGCGGGGCTGGTGGGATTACTGAGCTATACGTTCGCAACCTTTGGTGTGGATCGCAGCAAATATCCTGTGTCCGCTTTCGAGTTCATGGAGCATGAAAATATTCAGGGGCGGCTCGTCGTCACATTTGACTGGGCACAATATGCACTGGCTGCTTTGGCCCCGGATACAACAGTCGGATTCGATGGGCGATACGACACGTGTTATCCTCAGACCGTTGTTGATATGAATTTTGATCTGCTGTTCGGTGCGGATATGTCACGTCGCTACCGAGGACCAAATTCCGGCCCGGTCGATTCCAATCGAGTCCTTGAGTTCGGCAATCCGACGCTGGTACTGATGGATTGTATTGCCGACGTCCCTGCCGTGCGACATCTGGACGGCCATCCGAACTGGGTACCACTGTACCGCGATGCCCGCGCTGCCCTCTGGGGACGCCGGTCCATTTTTGACGATCCTGCTTCTCCGGAATATCTGGCACCGGAACGCCGCTGCATCTCGGATCGGATGCCGGAAGGAATCGCGGCCTGGCCCGGTTTTCCAAACCGATCAGGACGTGGCGCATTTTCTCCGGACGTTGCTGCACGAGCATCGCGCGAGCGCGAACATCGGACACAGGTGACAGCTTTGGACGATCCCAACCGGCGGTAAGGCCGTGGCGGAAAAAATTTCCCCGTACGGAATTATTTTCCTTCGGGATCCAGCGTGTTCTCGGCAAAACTACGCAGTATTGCCCAGGTCCGGATAATCGCTCCAGTCGGAAAAATCCACGTTTCCGACACAATCGATCGGACTGGCCCGGGATCGGGCGCAAGACTTGCTTTCGCTTCTGAACGGGCGGCTGCGCTGAGGAATGCGCGGGGCGGACATTGAGCGTTTACGGATAAACAATCCATGATCTCAGGATTATACAGCGCGGCAACAGCGATCGATGTTTCGAATCGACGGCAGGAGATTGCGTCAGAAAATCTCGCGAATCTGCAGATGCCCGGTTATCGTCGTCGCGTGATGTCACAGTCAAGCTTTGATGCCGTCCTGCAGCCGATGCAGGGCGTCTATTCATCAAAGCTGCTGGGGACAGTTCCCAACGAAACACAGTACGACTTCATGCAGGGGCATATT
>JAGQQS010000255.1 GCA_020426105.1 Planctomycetaceae bacterium | reverse complement strand
ACAGAATCCTGAAATTTTTCCGACCGATACTGTCCCGCTCACGATCGAAGGGGACATGGCTTCCCGGATGGTCGATGGTATCGATCGTTTTCTGCTGCAGCAGATTGATTCCAATGCGACATCACGTGTTACAAGGTTTATCGTTGATCCCTCAACAATTGCGGCGTACGAAACATCGCTAAAGCCTCATCGCAAACGATTGGCGAAATGTCTCGGAGTTCGTGATGTCAGACTGCCATTCATAAATCCGGAAGTGATCTCTGCAGTTGGGGCGGAGTTGGTGATTGCCCAGTCAGAAAAATTCACAGTGCAGGCGATTCGCTGGCCGGTACTAAGTGATCCATCGCCGCAGGGGCAAGGCTTAACTTCGATCAGTGGCGAAGGTTTGCTGCTGACTCCGAAAGGTAAAATTGTGGCGAATGTCGTAGTCTTGCCGGATGCCGATCAGACACCGGAGCAGATCAGCGGAATTTCCGAGGGCGTTACGGAATCCTCGCAGACAGCACGCTTTCTGGCCGAGTCAGGATGCCGTGTCGTTGTACCGGCATTGATCAGTCGACATCGCGAAAAAAGACTTGGCCGGGCGGACCTGACGAACCGTGAGTATCTGCACCGAGCGGCATTCGAGCTGGGACGAACCCTGGCAGGATACGAAGTGCAAATGACGCTGAGCGTGGTGGATTGGTTTTCAGCGACATCGCCGGAAACCCCTGTAGGTATCTACGGATACGGCGAAGGAGGCATGCTCGCGTTGTTTGCCGCGGGGCTCGACTCGCGGATCAACGCAGCTTGTGTGAGCGGATTCTTTGGGCCCAGGGAGGCGAGCTGGAAGGAGCCAATCGATCGAAACTTTGCGGGATTGCTGCGTGATTTTGGCCATCAGGAACTGGCGATGCTGGTAGCCCCGCGTCGTCTGGTCGTGCAGCATAACAATGTTCCGTCCGTACGACTTGAGGGGAACGGCGGAGCTCCGGCAGAAATTCTGCAGCCCGACGCTGACGCACTTCGCAACGACTTCCGTCGCATCAAAGAGCGTACGGCTCCGTTAAAGGATTGGTTTGATTTACAGATCCAGAGCACCACCCCGGACATCGCATCACTGTCCGCATTTTTTAGGGGCCTTGTGGGCGACCGGTCGCAGCTTTCGGAGGAACTTTCCGCATTGTCACCCAGCATACAGGTTCCCGCCGATCGCGAATCGCGGCTCGTGAAACAGATCGATCGACACAACCAGCTACTGCTCCGCGAGAGTCCGTTTGTGCGGCAGAAATTCATGTCAAAAATCGATACAAATTCCGTCGAGACCTACGAAAAATCCTCGGAAGCTTATCGCGAAATCTTCCGCAAAGACGTCATCGGCAAATTTGAAGTACCGATGCTGCCATTTAATGCAAAGTCCCGCAAGTCATGGGACCACGAAAAATGGACGGGGCACGAGGTTATGCTGGATGTCTTCCCGGATGTGTTTGCGTACGGCGTGCTGTTGATTCCCAAAGATATGAAGCCGGGCGAAAGACGCCCTGTTGTCGTATGTCAGCATGGACTGGAAGGGCGACCGACAGATGTATTTCTTGGCGACAGTCCGTCTTATCACGACTTTGCAGCAAAGTTGTGCGAACAGGGGTTCATCACCTTCGCCCCCCAGAATCCATATATCTTCACCGACCGATTTCGCACGCTGCAACGGAAAGCGCAGCCACTGGGCAAATCTTTGTTTTCCATCATCGTGCCGCAGCATCAGCAGATCGTGGATTGGTTGCAGTCACAACCATTCGTTGATCCGGATCGCATTGCGTTTTACGGCCTGAGTTACGGCGGAAAATCGGCCATGCGAATCCCGGCGCTGGTGACGGATTATTGCCTTTCAATCTGTTCTGCCGACTTCAATGAATGGGTACTCAAGAATGCCAGCACTCGGCACAACTTCAGCTACATCTGGACGGGCGAATACGAAATCTTTGAATGGGATCTCGGCAGTACATTCAACTATGCCGAGATGGCGGCGCTGATCTGTCCTCGTCCGTTTATGGTCGAACGCGGGCACTTTGACGGTGTTGGTGAAGATGACTGGGTGGCCTACGAGTACGCAAAAATCCGATATTTGTATGCGGCGAAACTGAGCATCGGCGATCGGACGGAAATCGAATGGTTCGTCGGCCCGCATACGATCAACGGAAAGGGCACGTTTCGATTCCTGCATCAGCATCTGCACTTCGAACCATCGAAACAGTAGCGGGACTCGAAGCGGCTGACGATGCGTTCCTTGCCAGTGCGCTGAAGGGCACAGGATTTGTGGTTGTCACGGCTGCTCTGCTGTATTGGCTGGTGCGGCGCGAGGTCGCAGCGGCGCAGCGATCTGAAAGTCTGCTACGAGCCGTGGTGGAGGGAACAACAGACGCTGTATTCGTCAAAGACCGCGACGGGAGATACCTGATGGTGAACTCTGCGGCGGCTCGTTTTATCGGCAGGCCGGTAGCCGAAGTCCTTGGCCGCGATGACCGTGAATTGCTGGAGTCCAGCGATGCGGACTCAGCAACTTCTTGCGTTCAGCCGCAAGGCGGTGATTGAACCAAAATTGATTGATTTGAACGAATTGGTATCTGACTCCGCCAGATTACTCCGCCGCCTGATCGGCGAGGATATCATTTTGGCTGTGATCGCGGACCGGGCGCCTGTTCATGTGCAGGCGGACCCGGGACAGCTTGAACAGGTCATTATGAACCTCGTTGTGAATGCTCGCGACGCCATGCCCACGGGTGGGCGGCTGACAATTGAAACATCGATCATTGGATCCGCAGAAGGCGGATCATCGCGTATCGCAAGTCTGTCGGTGCGTGACACCGGACATGGCATGTCAGACGAAGTGAAAGAAAAGATTTTCGAACCTTTCTTTACAACCAAGGGAGTCGGCAAGGGAACAGGTCTCGGGCTCGCTGTCGTCCATGGAGTTGTCAGTCAGAATGGCGGCCGAATCGCGATTGAAAGCAAAGTCGGGGCAGGGACAACTTTTCAGATCCAGCTGCCCCTGATTACAGACGCGACATCCGGTGCTGTCGTTGATTCGAAGAGACTGGCCGCTCGCGGATTCGAAACGATTCTTCTCGTTGAAGACGATGAAGCCGTGCGGAAGATTACTCGGATTTCTTTAGAGTCACAGGGCTTCACCGTGCTGGAAGCCGACGGAGGCGCAGGAGCACTCGGGATCGTTCAGGCATACCCTGACGACATTCACCTGCTGGTAAGTGATGTTGTGATGCCCGGCATGGGAGGTCGGCAGTTGCTCGATGCAGTGCGTCAGTTTCGTCCCGATCTGCGTGTTCTGTTCATGAGCGGATACACAGACGATGCCGTTCTGATCCACGGCGTTGTCGAAGCGACCGATGCTTTCATCCAGAAGCCGTTCACGCCACTGAGCCTGGCAAGGAAGGTCCGGGAAGTCATTGACACTCCGACATCGTGGGCAATCGCTCCTGCATAGTTCAGTTGCGCCCCTCGGAAACCGGTTTTGTGCCCAGGTAGCGCGGCACGAAGAGTTCGTCCCACAGGATTCGCAGGCAGTCGAAACCCGGTAGTGCCAGCAACAGCCCCCAGATACCGCCGATAGCGCCGCCGATCATGAGAATGATGATGACCGTAACCGCGTTCATCTGCAGGGACTGACTCTGAATCCAGGGTGTCAGAATCCAGCCTTCAATCAGTTGCACGATGGAGTATGCCAGAATCGGCCAAAGCAGGATGGCGGACCCGCTCATGGTTGAATTGCCGGTTATGGCATCCGCCCATGTGAGAAGCACTGCCAGAACACACCCGACAAATGCAAAATAGGGTATAAAGCTCAGGATTCCCGTAAACACGCCAAGCAGAAACCAATATGGAATGCCGACTAACCAGAATGCCAGGGAAAACATGAATATCATTGCTGCAATCACCAGCAGGCGTCCACGCAGGAATTGACCGATTGTTGTGTCCATCCGCTTGCCAATTCGCAGGAAAGTTGCCTGGTGCTGTTCCGGAATCAGGTTCTTCAGGAACATCTCAATCGAATCAAACTTCCATGCGAAAAAATTAAAATACACAGGGATCAGTGCGACAGCACACAGCGCGTAAAAAGCGCTGCCCACCCCGTAAATAAAAAGTTCCAGCACGTTTTCGGCAGCTCCCAGGACCATATTCATCACATCACCTGCCCCCTGCGGAAGGTTTGTCAGATTCTGCCTCAGGCGCTCCTGCCACTTCTCGCCGAGTTGCTCATCGAAACGAACGGCCAGGGCGTCAAGGTAAACCGGACCTTTTTCCAGGAGCCGCTCGGTCTCAGAAAGCAATCGAGGCACGACGATCACCAATGTGGCAGCAGTGACCAGTACCAGCACGATGTCGATGAACACGATCATCCAGATTCGCGAAATCTTCCACTCCCGTTTTGCGTAAACCAGCATCGGGTTGACGGTATACGCAGCGACAAAACCAATTGCGATCGGGATGAGTACGCCACGAAATTCAAAGCAGACCCAGGCGAGACCTGCCAGCAGTCCACATATCATCAGATCCCGCAGCGCGCGAAATTCCCAGAGATGCAGATCCCGCAAAAGTTTCGGTGCGTCAGGTTCGACCTTGTGATCATTGACGTCTGCTGAGGTTAAAGCCTGCATCTTTCGCATCAATAAAATTTCCCGGAAGGCGGCAATTTGACTGGATTCGCAGGTCAACGAAGATTTTGCACCACTCTGTGTTAGGATTGGCCGTTCAATCTGATTCCTGCTTTGGTTTCAGGGTCAGTTCGTCTTCTCGGCCCGGGTACAAGAGTTCGCTGTACATTTTTCCCTGCATGCAGCCAGGGAGTAAAAGCAATCTTTGTGCCATACTTTCGAATTTGCCAGCGATAACTGATGATTCAAACGAGAACTCACTGGTGGCATCAAAACAAAGAGATTTCGACATTTGGCGACTTTTTATGCGTTCGATTGCCGGAATGTTCATGTCCGATAGACTCCACCGTTGTGCGGCAGTCAGGGCAGCGACGTTACGGATTCCGAATCGTTAAACTTGTGTACGAAACGGCTGTTTGTGTGCAGCGTATGACGGCTTCGCGTTTCGTCCATGGATTGCACGGCAGTGATTCGCTGATTCGTCCGTGGCGGCAATGGCGCTGCGTGCAGCGACGCCACCGTCAGGAGTTCTGAGTTGAAAATTTTTGCTACGATCAAAGTTTGCTGAAAACGAGAGACTACATGACACACGTGGTGGTGATCGACGACGATAGAAGCGTGGGCGAAATGATTCGCCGGTCATTGGCCAGAATCGACTTGAATGTGATGTCCGTGACGAAGGCGGATGATGGCCTTGCTGCGGTTCGCAATGAGACTCCGGATGTTGTGTTGCTTGACATTATGCTGCCAGGAACATCAGGCCTGGATGTCTTTCGAAAAATTCGTGAGATCGATCGCAAGCTGCCGATTATTTTTATCACTGCGGGGAGCGACAGTTCCACGGCGATCAAAGCGATGCAACTTGGTGGATTTGACTATGTCACAAAGCCACTGGATCTGCCGGCGCTGAGTGATCTGGTGGAAAAGGCCATTGCCACGCGGCGGATGATGAATACACCCGTGGCGCTGCACATGAGTGACGGGCCGTTTCCGGATTCTGAATCTTTCGTCGGACGAAGTCCGGCGATGCTAGAAGTGTTTAAAGCCATTGGACGTGTCGCTGCGCAGAATGTCCCCGTATTGATTCGCGGGGAAAGTGGCACTGGCAAAGAACTGGTCGCTCGGGCGCTTTACCAGAATAGTGCACGGTCGGGTGAATGTTTTATGGCTGTGAATTGTGCGGCCCTGCCCGACGCTCTGCTTGAAAGCGAGCTCTTTGGTCATGAGAAAGGGGCCTTTACGGGCGCCGACAGGCAGCGGATTGGAAAATTCGAAGCTTGTAACGGCGGGACCATTTTCCTTGACGAAATCGGCGACATGTCACCGCTCGTGCAGGGAAAGGTGCTGCGACTGCTGCAGCAGCAGGAATTTGAACGCGTGGGCGGCAACAAGACGATCAAGACTGACGTCCGCGTGATTACAGCCACTAATCTGGATCTCGATCAGATGGTGATTGATGGCGAATTTCGCGAAGACTTATTTTACAGACTGAACGGAATCACCATCAATCTGCCCCCGCTGCGAAACCGTGGTGATGACGTATCGCTGTTGCTCGAGTACTATTTGCGTGTCTGTGCCGCAGAATTAAATCGCAAAGACTGTGAAGGAATTTCACCGGAAGCACTGGAACTTTTAAAAGCTTACCCATGGCCGGGGAATGTGCGTGAGATGCAGAGCATCGTCCGCCAGGCGCTGATGAACTCCACGGGCCCGGTGATTGTGCCTTCATTTTTGCCGCTGGAGGTGAGCAGCGCCACCAAACCGAAAGGAACGGCAGAATTTTCGACAGGAAACAATACGGGAGTACCTTCCGATTTAGCTGCCTTTGTCAATCGCCGACTGGAGGCAGAATCACGCGATCTTTACGCTGAAACACTCGAGCAGATGGAGCGATATCTGATCACTCGAGTGCTGCAGGCGACAGAAGGAAATCAAACTAAGGCCTCGGAGATTCTGGGCATCACCCGCGGGAAAATTCGGGACCGTGTCAACCTGTTTCAGATTTCACTCGATACCACTGTATCCGTCGAAGAATGACCCTTAGAAAATTCGGTAAACCCCATCGGCAGTATCGCCTGCAGTCGAGAGCTGCCCAATGATCCGAATTTACCGGTTCGTTTCCGGGTGGGATCAGACTGCATAGGCAACGGTACGGAAACGGCCGCAAACTCAGAGCGAGTTATTTTTCCCGGTGTCTACGGCGTCCGTTTGCCGGATTTCCTGACGAAGACTCAACAAGTTATGCTGGGCTCGTTGAATTCGCAGCGCCTGTTCAGTCAGCAGTTGTCGAAGTCCGCGCCCCTGGATCAAGTTGCGAACGTTCTCATAGCAGGAACCAATGACTTCTTCGATCTTCAAAAGTTCATCAATCAGCGTCTCGGACAGTTCCGCTGGTGATTCGCTCAACACTCGGTAGATCCGTCGATCGATTTCGGTTTCTCGTCTGTCCTGCACGCGCGAGGACGTCCCGTTGCACCATAATATGTTCTGTAGAGTTGCCGCCTGAGCCTGACGTTCCTGCACTGCCTGATCCGCCAACCCCAGCAATTCAGGGTTTGTGGCGAGGTTCGCAGCTACCTGGTAAGCATCTCGACTCTGGTCGTTCAGCAACACCAGCCGTTGCAAATGGAAAATCGTTTGCGCATCCAAACCACTTGTTGGAAATGATTCCTGTAAGTTCAATGCCATGATCATAGTTATTCCTGTCGCTTTCGTAAGGTGCTCCGGCGGAGAGCAGCACGCGTCATCCCGGCAACGTCACCAATCAGTGTGCATAAATCATGCCACAGCATCCCCTCGGTTTTTGAAATCGCCGCATGTTTTTGCCGACCGTGCCTGCAGGAAACTGATCGCTGAGCAACCACTCAGACGGCTGAAACTTCAGTAAACAAGACTTCAACGGGGAGCGCACGCGGGTTCGATCCAAATGTCAGGAGAATCCGATGGCACGGAATCTGCTCTTTCAGGACGTGCAGAAATCGGTCCAGTCCCATACTGCAGGATGCAGATTTTGGAACATCATACAAAACCCGCATTTGCGTATTGAGCCGCTGATGGTCGAACTGCTGTGTCATCGCTCCTCAACGACATTTGTCGCCTCGTCATTCTGCCTTGCGATATGGATCAAATATGTCGACGTGTCGATCATCCAGAGATTCCCCCGGAAACTTTTTAAGCGTTTGTCCTGACGGAGTGCTGATGTGCAGC
>JAGQQS010000022.1 GCA_020426105.1 Planctomycetaceae bacterium | reverse complement strand
CGCGTCGGTCGATGCGTCACCGAAGTACCCAAGCAAAAATCTTGACGAAGACTTTCGATTGCAGCATCAGCGGGGACGACGTCACCCGGTTGCTTGAATCAATGCCCGGAGCTTCTGCTCGATGAGCCCTCAATCGCCCTTGCGTATCGATCACAGCAGCACAACAATGGCCTGTCAACCTCCATCGATTTTGAAACCGGGAAAATTGCCTGGAAGCAGTGTGGTCCGGGAACGGGTTCCGCATCGATTGTTGCTGCCGACGGATATCTCTATTTTCACTATCAGGACGGCGTGGTCGCGCTGATCGAGGCGAACCCGGAAGAATATCGTTTAAAGGGGACTTTTGAATTGCCAAATGCCGGCGGTGACAGTTTGTCGCATCCCGTGATTGCTCATGGCAGGCTGTTTCCTGTCTGTAGCTGAAGTATTGATTGTGCGGACTCGATCTCGTTGGAGTTGGCAGATGCTTCGAAGTGGGCACTCTTTACGCGTTCCTGAACAATCGTTAGAGCTGTCCGCCACGGATCCATCGCCGCATCCATCTGGAAACGCCAGGCCACCAGCGGCTTCGATTTCACCGTCAGTCGCTCTTGGAAAACAACATTCACCGGCAAAGAAAGCTATTCGAACAGCTTCTTCGTTCGCAACGCCGACGAATTGCAGGCGATGATTCAGGAAGCGGCCGACTGAATTTAAAGCCAGCAAGTCAGCTTGCAGGAAAGCAATGCTTTCAAAGCTCAGACAATTCTTCAAAAAGCCTCATAGACTGGAATTGTCCGCGTCGAAGGCAAGTCCGTTGGTGTGTAAACACCCTTGCAACTTTCGGAGCTTATCGGACAATAGTGCAACTGGTCACAGACAGAATGATTGTCAATTTAGATCATTGCTCTCGACGACAATGCAATCACGGGGCACGGCATATGCAAATAGACGTTGAATTACTCACGAGCCTGAGCGACGAAGAATTGGAAGCACTGGCAAACAGCACACTGGCAGCCGCATCACAGGATCGTCTGGACGAACTGCTGGAGAGAAACGCGAATCATGAACTTGACGACGTCGGGCAGGCGGAGCTGGAATGTCTTCTGGCCCGAGTCGATCAGCTGACAATCGTCAAGACGCGTGCCCGCTATACGCTGCGACAGCATACTGAGGCCGCCAGCGAGTGAGTGTTTATGTTTCGGCGGAACTTCGCAGACGGATTCGAGCACACTTTCGCGATCACTGTGCATACTGCCGCACGCCCGAATCATTGACAGTCGTGATCTTTGAGTTTGAACACATTTTGCCACGTTCACTCGGGGGAGCCACGTCCTTCGAAAACCTGTGCTTGTCGTGCCCGACATGCAATCGCTACAAGTCGGATCGAACTTTTGGTGCTGGCGACGAGCAAAGACGGATGACAGCCTTGTTTCATCCTCACCACGATGCATGGAATGACCATTTTTCCTGGAGCGATGATGCGACCGAACTGATCGGCCTGACGCCTTCCGCCAAGGCAACCATTGATACACTGAGAATGAACCGAACTCAATTGATCCGAGTCCGCCGCTTATGGGTTGCGATGGGAGAACATCCTCCGAATCTGACATAGCAAACGTATCAGACGAACCACGGGCTGTAATTCTCGGAGTTGTGAACTTCTCACTGCCCCATTCATGGCAGATCAAACGGTGTGTGTGTCACCACGTGGAGAGAGAAATGAGCGCTCGTTTCCTTTGTGGAATCGTGTGTGCTATCACCTGCCTATGTGGTTGTAGCGATGATTCGTCAAAGCAACAGCCGCTCGAGCTTGGCAGTCATACAGCGCAGGATGAAGCCATTATTCGGGAAATCCCGGAACGGAACGCGCGGTCGAATTTGAATCGTTTCTGAAGCAGCATTTCTCGGAAGTCGCCGTCACGGATACGTCCAAGTTTACGGAATCTGAGGTCGATGACTTCGACGTCGTCATCTTCGACTGGACTCGCACAAGGGACGACACCGGCCGCCTGCGAAGGGAGTGGAGGATTGCAAATCCTCCTCGATTGAGTGAGAGCTTCTCTCGGCCCGCAGTGCTGATTGGGGAGACCGGTGGCCGCGTGACAACAGAGTTGAAGCTCAAACTCGACTGGCTCTGTCTGTGTCTGTATGACTCCGCTCATCATCTAAAACTCGACCATGAGGTCTTTCACCATCCACTTGAAGTCGCGCCAGAACTTATGGAGGTGCAGACACCGGAAGAGTATCCGTTTCAGTCAATAGACACCTGGCAATCCAAAATGAAAGTGTGGAAGACCCAGTCCGTGAATTATCCGCTGGCCGACGTCGGAATGTGCCATACTCTGTATGGCTTCGAAGACTCGCCAGATGCTGAAGTGTTTGCGCGGGGCAATAGTATGAAAGGACCTGACTGTGTGGCACTCAGTCGACAGGCCAACTATTTCCATTGGGGGTTCTCTGTGCCTCCGTCGCAAATGACGGATTCAGCACGACGGCTGTTCGTCAATGCAATTTGCTACATTCAGAAGTTCAATGGTCAACAACCACTCATGCGAAAATCGACATCGCCGCGTGAGTGGGCTCTGAGAAATGCAATGCTACCGGCGTTGCTGACGGACGAATATCGAACGATGAAGACCAAACAAATTCGTGACGAAATTGCCGCTTCACCTGGCCTGCTACCTGAAAGATATGAGGGCCACATCGATCAGTTCATTGTGGATCAGTTGGGTTGGGTTGAACCGGAAATGAAACGAATTCTGCCACAAGACCTGCGCGATAGATTTGGCAACAATGCGAGCGAGTGGATCACGTATTACCGCGACAATTTTGAATATCTGCGACAAGGAGATGATCCATCCAGTTTCGTTGTCGATCAGGACGTCGCTGCATTGAAGATTTCAAACCGCGCCCCTGAATTGCTTGAGTATTGCATCGGCCTGTTGGAGCGACAAAAAGATGTGGCACTGGCCAACCGCCTATTGCAGAGGTACACAGGAATGAATCATGACACGCCGCAGGAATGGCGAGCGTGGTTTGTCGAAAACAAGAGTCGCCTGTACTTCAGCGATTCTGCCGGTTACCAATTTCGAGTTCAGCCCAACTGAGTTGGCTGCCTCGAGGTTATTCGGCGCGGCTGAGTCGATGAGCCTCACTTGCTCGATGTTATCGCTGCCACTGCAGGTTGCCGTCCATCATTCGGCAGAGTTGGATCGTACTCTGGCCTGACCAAAACAAAATGGATACGCTCAAAGATCGGTTCGCCACTTCACGTGCGAATTCCGGCGACTGGAATTCATTCAATGAATACCGCTACTGTAACGACGTAAACGACACTCATCCCGCTCAATTTAACCTGCGTCGGTCCGCCAGACAGACGCACCTGACAATTTGATCTGCGAGGACTGGAACTGCCGTCAGTCTGCGTCGTCGAAATGACGACAAAAGTCGTTCAGCGAAGCAGCGAGGATGAACGCGTCTTTGGCCGATGTGGATCTGCGCCATGTCACTCAGGAGGGCGTGACCTGGGCAGTTTGACAGATCTGTATTCGTTGCCGCGGTCGATGTGACCGGAGCGTCGAACGGTTGGACGCAAACTCGCGTCGGTCTGTCTCCTGCCGGTTTCACCGGAGTTGTATCACAGCGATTAGTTAGACGTGACATCGGTTTTATGGAGCTGGGGCGATTGTGGGCAGTTTTGAAGCTTATTCGCTGTTTTGATACGCGAGAAGTCTCAGTGCATTGAATACCACAAGCAGCGTTGAACCTTCATGGAGCAAAACCGCGGGGCCGAGTCGCAGTCCCAGAATGGTCGCTGGTACAAGAAACGCGACCATTCCAGGACTTAGCCAGAGGTTCTGCCGAATGATTCGACTGGTTTGACGGCTGAGGCCGACAGCAAACGGCAAATGATTGAGGTCATCGGCCATTAACGCAACATCTGCTGTTTCCAGTGCCACGTCTGATCCGGCTGCGCCCATAGCAATTCCCACAGTTGCATTGACCATTGCCGGAGCATCATTGACTCCGTCGCCAACCATCGCCGCAGCCACGTTTTCGCAGAGCTTTCTGATGGCTGTGGCTTTGTCGTCAGGCATTAAATCACCCATCGCTTCATCAAGGCCGACATCGTTCGCCACGGCATTGGCGACCTGTTGATTGTCACCGGACAGCATAATCATTCTCTGAATGCCAAGCTCCCGCAGTCGAGCAATCACGTTTCTGGCGGAACTGCGGGGAGTATCCATCAGGCCAATCACGCCAAGGTATTTGTCACCACGATGCACGATCATGGTGGTTCGACCACTGGCTTTTAGCTGATTCAGTGGCTCCAAAATCGTCGGGGGTAACGCTGAGCTTTTCGATTCTGAAAACAAACTCTCTTTACCGATGGTCACGACCTGATCGTCCACCATCGCTTTTACTCCACGACCAGTGATACTCTGTAAGTCCTGGGCCTGCAGTGCAGGCAGATTCTGCATTCGAGCTTTTCCGCCCGCGACTACCGCTGCCGCCAGAGGATGATCGCTCAGCAATTCGACCGCGACCGTGACACTCAGCAATTCCGCTTCTGTGATTCCTTCGGCACAGACTACGTCTGTGAGTTGAGGTTTTCCTTCGGTCAGAGTTCCCGTCTTATCGAACGCGATGATTTGCACCTTGCCGAGGATCTCCAGAGGCGCTCCCCCTTTAACAAGCACACCACCCCGTGCCGCACGAGCCACACCGCTCAAAACCGCGCTTGGCGTCGAAATAGCGAGAGCACACGGACTGGCCGCCACCAGGACCGCCATCGCCCGATAGAATGACTTGCTGAAAGGTTCGTCAATGACCAGCCACGCAAACAACAGCACGACAACCAACACAAGGATTGTCGGAACAAATCGACGCTCGAAAATGTCCGTTAATCGCTGCGTCGGGGATTTCTGTGTTTCGGCTTCGTTCACCATTTGAACAACGCGTGCGAGAGTGGATTCGCTTGCGAGCTTCGTGACTTGAATCTCAAGGGCACCGCTGTTGTTGATGGTCCCGGCAAAGACCCGGTGGGCGGCGTCGAGTCGATTGGGATTGGCAGCAGCCTGCTGAGGATCTGCGACCGGTCGTTTGTCGACAGGGACGCTCTCACCTGTAATCGGAGCCTGGTTGACGCTTCCTTCGCCTTTGATCACAAAGCCGTCGGCCGCAATCCGCTCATTCGGTTTCACAACGACAACGTCAGCCACCTGAAGCAGGTCCACTGAGATTTCTTCTGTGTTGCCGTCGCGACGAACGAGAGCTGTTTGCGGCGCAAGTTCTGCCAGGGCCTCAATCGCCCGTTTAGCGCGGCCCATCGCAAAATGTTCCAGAGAATGCCCAAGGCTGAATAGAAACAGCAATAGTGCTCCTTCAGCCCATTCCCCGAGGCTCGCCGCGCCAAGGGCCGCGACCAACATCAAAAAGTCAATTTCAAAGTGCCGTGCCAGCGCGTTTTCGAGAGCCTCGCGAAAAGTGAAATAGCCACCGAAAACATACGCGACCAGATACAGGCTCCACGGAACCCACGGGGACGTGCTTGTGAATGTCGATACAAGCCAGCCCGTCACAAGCAGAACGCCGCAAATGGCAGCAGACAGCAGCTCTGTCTTTTCGACGAGCCAACCGCCGTGTTCGTGTGCCTCTGCCGGAGTTTTTCGCTTTGTCTCGGGACGGTCGCCTTCGACCGCAGCAACCCGCGCGCCAGTGAGTGGAACTCCAATCTTTCGCAAAGCGGCGCGGATGCTGTCCTCGTTTGTCACCTTTCGATCAAATTCGATCTTCAACACGCCGGTCGGCGAAACGGCCGCATCCAGCATCCCAGGGATCTCTTTCGCTCGTGCTTCGAATGAGCTTGCCTGCCGAGCGTACATCGTTTGAGAATTCAACAATAAATGACCGAACTGTTGGTCCAGTTCCGCTCCAGCCCGAATCGCGAGTTCTCGCACCTCGCCAATTGACAGTTGCTCCGGATCGAAGTGAATGCATATCTGATTCACTCCATCCAGGTTCGTGTCGACAAGATGAGCAGTCTCTATTCCCTTCTTCGCCGCCAGGATATCGCCAAGCCGTCGTACACAGGCATCGCGAGCATCTGGTACTGCTGGTAGCAGCAAGGCTATATCAAGCTTCGTCTTTTCCGTCATCGTCTTTCACCTTCACGAATTCGCTGCATCCGGTAACACAGATGAGACATACGCCAAAGAGTGGCGGCCAGAGACATTTCAAGGATCGAAACGAACGAAGATTCATGGTCATGACGACCTTCTTACATCAACAAAAAGCGGTCCTTGTTCTGGTGACGGACCAGAAGAAGACTGGCAAGTTGGAATAAAAAAACTATTCACCCGGATTTTTTGCGACAATCACATTAAGCCACTCTGGCAAGGGACAACGACTCTTCGCTGATCTGTCCATTATTCAACACCAATCGCCGCTTTGCACGTGCAGCAGCAGTGAGGTCATGCGTCACCGTGATAATCGTTTGGCCTTCATCAGAGGAAGGCCTTCCGGGCCTTCATTCGTCAACCAGGGATTTGATCATAAAAGCCCGTGAATGGCGGCAATGCGGGCACTTGCCTCAATTCGACATCTGCCATTCTTTGGCAGCACTGTTCAAGCTTCGAAATGTTTTGCAATGTGTTGCAACAAATTCTGTACCGGGTTCTGTCCGGGGTTCATTGGACGGCTCAACGCCACCCGCTTAATTCATCCTGTGGTCAACAGCAGTCTCTGCGGCGGGCAATATCATCATGTAGTCCTGGAAATCGGGACCAAATGGCCTGTCTTTCCTTTGCGGACAGGAGACATTAGTCAAATTGGTCTCGCTGCAGCGGCGGCGAAATTGTGCTTCGTGTTTTTTTAAATCTACCGAGAGTGCATCGTCCAGTGAAGTTCAGTGGCTGCGTGTGGTGGGATGGTTACAACAAGTGAACCACGTTTATCGATGCGATCGATACCATCGATGTGGAGTTTCATTCCATCGCGGGATATTTGTGCGGACTTTCCTTCAGCGTCGATTTTGACGTCTGGAGTGAGAGAGATGTGAAATTCAAACGGACCATCACCGCTGTTCGTCACGGTCCAGGTCATGGAGTCTTCTTCACAGGCGATTTCAAGTTCTGCGACGCTGTCCGAGATTGCGAGTCTCCGTGGCCCGATGACTTTGGTAAAGGCCAGGTTCCGCGGCCCGAACATGCTCGGAATCGTGGTGCCGCCGTCTGGTTCATGAGAGAGGAATTGTTTTCCGCCCACGACCAGGCTGCAGACTGATCCGCCGCGACCGGTCTCCAGGGCGTACATTTGTGTCTGCACCCGATAAAACCTCGGCAGCGGCTCAAAGGCGAGCGATCGTGGCTGCTGATCATCGGTGCGAAAAGGCCGGGCCGGAAGTCCGGCTGAATTGACGAGGTTAGCGTCCGGCATGGCGCCCCACGCAAAACGTACGGAGACGGGATTCTGCAGATCACGTGCAGATGCGGTGACCGTGTTACCGTCAATCGTGGCCGTTGCATAGCGGTATTCGCCGTCTTCTGCTGCAAGGGAGACGCCACGAACTTCTGGGCCATTCCGCGTTGCAAGTTCCTGATCAAAGGTGATGACAACGTGATCGTCATGGAACACTGCCTCTTTGAAAACCGGTCCGTGGGCCACAATGTTCTGGCCATAGACTTCACGTTGCGCGAGTAGCGCGAGACGTCGTCCGATTTCGGCTTTCTCGCGTGGATGAAGGTCGAAGCCATCCGTCGTGTCGTAGGACACGGTGAGCCACGCCTGCTTCGTTCGACGGCATGCTTCTGTCTGGGCTTCCCGCAGCCAACTGAAGTCGAGATTCTTCATGCGGCCTTCCCATGCGGGAAGCTGGACGATCAGAAAGGGCAATTCCGGCTGCTGCCACGTTCGCCGCCATTGTTCTATCATGTTCTGCAGCAGCCTGGCATAGACTTGCGGAGCGCCCGCGTTGGATTCACCCTGATACCAGACCACACCTTTGACTTTGCAGGCCAGCAACGGAGCGATCATGCGGTTGTACAAATGGGCGGAAGGAATGCCGAATAGCGATGCACTGATCTGATCGGGAGGGATGTTTGGCAACGTGCCAGCCGGTGTCCAGCCTTCGACCGAGGTGCCTCCGAAACTGGTGTCCACCAATCCCAACGGAACATCTGCCAGTTCCGGGGACTGATGCAGATGACTGGCGAAAAACCAGGCGATGGCAGACAACTGCCGGAGTGACTCCGGCGTGCAGTGCTTCCATGTGGTACCAAGGTCGGCTTGTGGAGTTTCGGCACCTGCTTTCGGCATGATCAGCAGTCGAACCGGGGTTTGCGCCAGACTTGCCGCAATCGCTTCTTCACCGCCATCGACTTCCTCCAGCCGCATTTGCATATTCGACTGGCCTGAACAAATCCAGACATCGCCAATCAGGATATCTTCAAGGGTAACATCCCGGGTTCCGTCGCTTGCCGTCATCACATACGGTCCACCCGCTGGCAGCGACTCGAACTCAACACGCCAGTTTCCGTCGGCATCGATTTGCGTGCTGCGTTCCTGCGATTCAAGCGTCACATTGACATTCGCGGCGGCGGGACCACTCCCCGTCACCACAATCGGCAACTGACGTTGCAGGACCATTCCGGAAGTAAAGGCCGACGCAAACTGCAGGTTACTGTCTGCAGCGGCGGCGCGTGCGCCATCCCAAATCACGAGACAGCCAGCGAAAACGCAAACAGCAAGCATGATCGATGAACGACGCATGGGCGAATCCGAAGTGGTAAAGAAACGGGAGGATGCGTTTTGTAAACGTTGAACGCAGAATGTTGTCATCAGGCAACCCGTGCGACATTTCGTTGTGGTTAAAATGATCGGAGCTTACGGAGCAACCGCAGGAGATGCTGCTTTGTCGTCGAAGTTATCCGAAAACGCTGGCGAGCGGAAGGCATTCTGCAGGACACTTTAGAGCACCGGCGATCCGGTAAGAGTGGCCATGCGCCTTCATCTGTTTCCCGCTGTAAAAAAGTTTGCTGCAGTATGTCCTTGAGAACTGAAACTCAATACACCGTGCCGCGCCGTCTCATGTCGGAAAATACTCCGGTACCCGTGGCCACGATGAAGCTGACGGCGGCGATTCGGCGGCAGGCCTGGTTGATACTGGCAAGTACACTGCTTGGGCTCGCCCTGAGCTACGTGTATCTGGAATATGCGCCCGTCCGCTACGAAGCCGTGGCGAGACTGCTGGTAAACGCGCCCGAAATCAAAGGCCTTGCCGGTTCCTT
This sequence comes from Planctomycetaceae bacterium, assembly GCA_020426105.1. GTDB lineage: Bacteria > Planctomycetota > Planctomycetia > Planctomycetales > Planctomycetaceae > SXXK01. The sequence goes on along the minus strand of JAGQQS010000022.1, from coordinate 930 downwards.
CACCGCGGAAACGAATACTGACCGGGTCATCAGCGAGGATTCTCTGGCTAATCATATCGACTTGCTGCGCAGTCGGAAAAATGTCGAGGCAGCGTTGCGGAGAGCGGACCTGCTGGATCTTGAGTCGATTCGATGTGAACTGGATGACACTCAGGATGCTGTCGACTATGTGATTGACAATCTGGATGCCGGGCGTGGCGGTAAAGGTGACTCTCGTGCATCCCGCACGATTGAGGTGCGATTCAAACACGGTCAGGCAGAGGATGGACGACGAATTCTGGACAGTGTTGTCAATGAATACCTGACGTTGTTAAGTGACCAGTATGAACAAACACTGGCGGCTGTTGGCCAGCGGGCACTGGCTGTTAAGCAAAGGATTGAAGAAGATCTGCGAAAAGTTCAGGAAGAATTTCTGGAGCAGCGCAGGAACGGTCCGATTTTGTTTACGGGAAACGGCGGCAGCAACGCGTATGTGGACGAGTACCAGGAACTGGAGAAGAGTCTGGCGGCTGCAGAAATCGAAAAGGCGACAGTCGCAGGACGTCTGAAGAAGGCGGAAGCGGTGGTCGCAGAATTCAGCGGGTCAGAGGAGCCCATACCAATCGAAGCGCTGGGCGTGATCGATACGGACAGCCTGCAGCGGTTAGGCGTATTTGCCGGCTTGAAAGCGAATGCCTCAAAAATTGCGGACCTGCAGGAAGATCTTCCCGGTCGGACGGAAGCCGCTCGTACGCAGTACGGTCACCTGCTGCGTCTGCTTGCTGAGAAACAACGGCTGACCGCCGATTTTGGTGATGGATATCCCGACATCAAGAAGCTGGATGATGAGATTCTGCTGGTGCAGGAGTTCCTTCAGGATCGTCAGTCAGACCAGAATCAGGAGTTCGATGATCCACCGCTGACATCGCGTCAGTTGCTGGAAGCGTATGT
>JAGQQS010000254.1 GCA_020426105.1 Planctomycetaceae bacterium | reverse complement strand
GCCTCGTCCACTACAACTCACCCTTAAATTAAGCCGTAACAGACCACGAGTGCTAAACGGGCTGTAACAACGCATTAGAGACAGAGAGAGTTCGGATATGACGTCCGGTGACGATTCACAAATTGATCAGCAGCTTCAGGACCTGCAGGACCGTGCGGGAAATTTGATTCCCGGGTGTCAGTTTGCCAGCTCTTCGCGACTGTATGGGGAACTGCGTCGACGCGGACGTGTGGAACATCGCGCTCATGCGTATGTGCTGGGCACGTTTTTTCAGATGGACCAGGCGCAGTATCTGTTTGAATTCCAGACGATGCGTGAACGCGCAGTGGAATTGATTGCGATTCTGGAAAACGAGGAGCAGGTGCGACAGATTCAGTCCGATTTTTCGCGGGAACAGTATGACTATCTGGTATACTCAATGAGTTCCTGTGCCTACGAAAATCTGGCGGAGGCGACGGGGCAACTCGAAGGCTACAATTCCGATGGCATGCACGCGTGTATCACGGATGGGATTCAGATCTGCCGTCGTACCGGGAAGATTGGCTGTGTCAGCTGCTTTCGTGAGTATGCCTGTGACGTTTACCTTGCGGCGGATGATGCGGATATCGCCGGGCATCAGTGTCGGCTGGTCATGGAGCAGGAAGGCGCGTGGTCGGACCGCGGTGATCGCCGCTGGCTGGCCACCAGTAAACTGGCATGGCTGCAGGCGCTGCATGGACGTTTCGACGAAGCTCTGGAGACAATGGATCGCGCTCTGGAGTTCAGTCAGGCTGAAGCAGTATCGCTCAAGTTTGAGTCCCGGATCCGCACGCTGTTGGCGCGGGATACCATTCGACTGGCATCCGGCCTGTCGGCGATCATCGACACTGATCCGGCCTTTACACAAATGCCGTCTGCCGAAGAATGTCCCGCATTTGAGCACATGCTGGATATGAACGCCGCACTCTTGTCTGTGCAGCGTGAAAACTGGGAAGAGGCCACGAATCTGCTGACTCACTGGGATCAGCGGCTGCAGAAATGTAATGGCACGCACCTGTGGTTTGAAACTCGCCTGCGACTAATCGCTGTTCGGAGAATGTCAGGGCAGCACAGACAGGCAGAGTCACTTGCGCGGCAGCTGGAGCAGCGTGCGCGGACAGCGAACGACTATTTGACGCTGCGACGGCTGGAATTGTTGCTGAATACGGACAAACCGTCCCCGCTCGCCATCGCAGCATCCCCGCGGCGCGCCGAGAGCGCGGACACTCAGGTCACAGGCGTCGAATCTTCATCCACTGCAGTCGATGAAACGACAGCGATGCCTGAGGCAGAAACTCAGACGCCGCCCACTCCGCTCTCACAACGAATCGAATCATTTCGCGTGCGTATGAACGAACTGATGCAGGAACCGACACCGGAGAAATTCGAAAGCGTACGTGCTGACGTTCTCAGCGTGGGGCCTGATCAGGCAACCCATCCTGACGATGTTTGCGGGCTGTTACATCTGATGGGGTATCTGGTCGGAGCGGGTGACGATGGAGAAGACGTTTGGAAGTGGGCCAATGCCCTGGCGGCCCCGCACCGCACGAACGCCGTTGCGCTTTCTGTGCTGGGTGTTTTGGGCGACGCGCTGCGAAGCTGTCCCAATGAATCACTGGCAGAAAAAATCACGGCCGAACGCACCGAACAGCTGTTTCGCAAATCCCTTGAGCTGGATGCTGCCAAGCCGCGTAATTTCCTGCGGGCTGGCGATCATTTTGCGGCCGAAGACAACCAGGGAGAAGCCGAACGCTGCTTTGCGCGCGCGTTTCGACTGGATCGGATTGATGGGAACATCGTGCGACGACTGGCGGATCTCTATGCGAATACCGAACGCCCGCGCGATGCACTGCATGTGCTGGATGTCAGTCTCCGCGAGGGAAGCAGCGATTCTCAGGTGGCATTCGACGCGGCCATGTTGGCATTCCGCCTGAAGCAGTATGATGTCACGCTGACGTATCTGGAAAAATTTGAGCAGCTGGCTGGTCCGAATTTGTGGACAGACTACTATCGCGGTGTGTGTCACTATGAGCAGGGAGATTTTCAACGCTGCCTCGAGTGCCTTGATCAGGAAGAAGTCCAGGCAGGGGCGACAGACTGGCATCTGGAACTCATGCGCTGTGTGGCGAAAGCGCGACTGGGCGACGACGCGGGGGCTCGATCGCATCTGAAGATGGTCATGGAAACGCCGTTGTTTAAAGTGGACTTCCTGTCCGCCTCCGGAATTGCTGAACTGCTGCAGCGCTTGTGCGTGGCGGCTGAAGAGGTCTTCAGGGACATTGCCCTGGTCGCGCAACTGGAAACACGACTCCTGCGGTCCGGCCTGATGCCCGATTCGTGGTTTCAATGGCAGCGTGAATCAAGCAACGTGAAGCCAGTCGAAAACGTTCGACTCTATCGATGCCTGATCCATCAGCCGCTGGATGAAACCTGGAATGAAGATCCTGATCGACTGAGTGGTCAGGAGAACTGGACGATGTACATCACGGAATGGGGTGTTCTCGCCGAATCAGAAGACGCGGCCCGCGAGGTCGCGCTTCATTTTCAGGCTCGATGTTACCAGCTGCCGGCGATTGTGCCGGAAGTCATGGAGAGCGAAGAATCGTACACCGACATTCCGGGGGCCGTTTGGCAGGCGGGTCGCTTCGAGTTGCCGAATGATGATGACAGCGACGACGATTTATCAGACGAAGAAATCGACTTTGAAGATGAGGGCTGAAATTCTGTCGTTCATGAGCCCGTGGGAGGAACTGTATCGACCGCCGGTGCTTCTGTTCCCGGAGTTTTCTCAGCGGCTTCCTGCCGTGCGGGTTCGATCAGTTGACGTTGCCGCACGCTGTCTCCCAGCTTCAGTTTCCAGATTCCGGCTGCATCTTTCATGGTGACATAGCGATCAGTCACTGTGACGATCTCGGCAGAAATCTCCGAAACCACGAGCATCTCACCCAACTTCAACGGGTTCACCTTATTCGTGGCTTTGTTTCGAAACCACGCGTGCAGCACTCCGTCCTTGCCGACGATGCCGGACAACAGAGTCAGGTCCGCGAAATCGTCCTGGACGTCCAGTGTAATTTTTGCTGATGCCGACTTCGGCTCTTCACCGTTGTCCGACACCTTGATTTCAACATCATACCTGCCAGGTGTAAAAGTTCTGGGAGGAGTCCATTTGATTTCACCGGTTTTTGAGTCTACGGTCAGTCCTTCCGGGCTGCCACTGCCGAGAGAGAAGGTCAGCGTGTCCGTCGGGTTGTCGTCTGATGCAGCAGCCGTCGTGACGAATTCGCGGCCCAGCACCACGATCGCGCTTTCCGGCAGCGTAATTCTGGGCTCCGTGTTGGGGCGTGCGATGGTGATCTTGAGACTGGATTCCAGAGCTGCATCGGCGGCTTGTTCCTGCGTCATTGAAACTACCGCGGTGTACTCACCCGTAGCCAGATCGGCTCCCGGTGCCCAGTGAAATTCGCCGGACGAGGGATCGATCGTCATACCTTCAGCGGCATTGCGCAGGGCAAACGCGGCGTCGCCGAGTTCTGGGTCAATTCCCTCCGCTTTGACCCTAAACCTGACTTCTTCGCCCGGCTCAATCGTCTTGTTGGAAACCCCGCTGATTCGGGGAGTGTATTTTTTCGGGGGAGCGGGGATCACAAAAGGAGATGCCTTTACGAGTGCCGCGTATTGCTCCAGGTTTTTCTCCCGTCGATCCCAGGCAACAGGAAATAATTCGATCACGGAATTTGCATCGTGGTCAGCCGCCGTGGTACCTTCGACTCCGCGATCCACTCTCCAGCCGGCTTCTGTGAGCGCGGTCACTTTGAGTAATTCACGATCAATGCGTATGAGAAATGATTCGAACTCTTCCGGATTTTCCGGTACGGGAAAGAAATCTCCCGCAGCGGCGACCAGTTCGATGTCGGAGCTTTTAATGGCCGTGGTGAGGGATGTGCGAGCCAGTAACTCCTGATGCTCTTCCGTTCCGGCAACGCTCATGCCTTCTGCGGTCAAGGAGATCTGCAGGCGAGGATTACCTTTCGGGCTGTCACAGTCAATCGTCATCGCGGAAATGCGATGCATCAGGTCAGCCTGATCGAACAAAAACAGAAACTTTGTTAACCCCTGCAAATCCGTCTCTGCACGCCGGACTTCGACCGCGACCGTGCTGAATTCTTTCTGAGTGGACTTGGACGCAGGAATGACATCAATCCGGCTGAAGCCACACTCTTCGGCAAGCATCTGGATCCACTCACGATAAAGTCGCTGAGCGTCATCAACATCCGGCGGCAGACTGACGTCCTTCCAGTCTTCCAGATTGCGTTTGGCAACTTCCAGGCGAATTTCTTCTGCCTGCAGGGTTTCAGCAGATCTTTCCGCCGCTGCAATTTCATTCTGCAGCGTGCGAATCGGTCCACGGAGCCAGTTGTCAACCCTCGTTCGCAGCACGAAGACAAGGATGACTGCTGCCAGTCCGCTCGCCAGGATCTTTGTGCGGTTTTGATCGCTCATTGCTGATTCCGGTTACTGATGCGCCGCAACGGCTGCCATTTGCTGAACGTTAATCTCGTATCCACACGATGCGAAGGTTTGTTCCGATCAGGCGAGCGGCAGAAAAGAAGTGACCGTAGTGGACGAGGTCACGAGTCCCCGGCTGTGAAGGACTCGTCGCCTCGTCCGCGACGATTGGTATGGCAGAATCATTTCTGCCGCTCGCCTCACGACGCCGGATCGTCCTGTATTTCCGGCAACGAAAGTTTCAATGTGATTTTGACAGTATATTCCGGAGCTGCACTGGAAGGAGTGATCGTCGGGCGATAAGGTTCAACGCCGTAGCCGGCTTCCACAAGCAGTCTGGCGACCTGCTCGATGTCCTCTGTTGACTTCGCGTATCCATCCAGCTGGATGATGCCTGTGCCGTTTTTCTGCACTGTTAAAAACTGAAAGTCTTTCACAAAAAAGCGATCGGTTCCCGGCAACACTGCCTGAAGGCGTACCAGTTGATCCAGCCATTCAATGTCACGATCAACCCATTCACCAATTCTTTCTGCCTGGCTGAGTTCTGTTTCGCCGGCTTTGAGTTTTTGACTGATAGAAGCATTTGAGCCGACAAGCAGATCTTTCTGTTCGGTCAGAGCATTCATCTGTCCCTGCCGCCAGAAATAGATGATTGCGAAGAGCAGCACGGCCGCCAGTGTACCGCCAAGTACTCCGATGCGCCGATAGTCCTTCTTCTCCGGCGGCTGGCGCGGGTTGACCAGATCGACTGCATCAACCGCTGCTTTTGAACGCCCCTGAATTGCTCCAGCCAGTGCGACAACATCCGTTGCCGTAACACCTGAGGTCAACTGACCGTGCACCAGAGATGTCGCCGGATCGATGCGTTCGATCCCGGCAGAATCGAAACGCGACGTGAACTCATCCGACACTGAACTGGTGGCATCCAGCGGACCAATCAGCAGAATGCGGCGAATACGGTGATCGCCAAGGGACTCAGCCGCCGACATCCGGGCGCGTGTGAGTTCGGAGCGAAGGGTCCGCTCGATCGCATCCGCAGAAGACCATGAACTGCCACTGTGCGAATAGAGTACCGCAGTACCACGCAGGAAAGTGACCTCGATAAAATCCCGACGCATCAGCACGATCACATCGACCAGCGAAGCGTCAGTGCTCTCCGTGAGAATTCCGGCCTGCGCCGCGGCCTGAGCCAGGCAAAACGCACTGACTCGCAGTTCCTTCATTTCCAGGCCCGCGTCTGCAAGCGTCCGTCGAGCCTGATTCACCTGGTCGTTGGGAGCTGTGACCAGCAATATGTCGCGGGTAGGACTATTCGAAATAACCGGCAGGGGCGCGAAGTCCATGCTCACGGATTCAAGTGGCACGGTGAGTCTCATGGTGGCCTGAAGGCGAACCATATCCGGCAATTCAGCGTCGGCAACCTGCGGCAACTGAATGCGATGAATTGTTACGAATTGTCGCGGGAAGACCACCGCGACCTGCGGTCGAGTCTTGCCCGCGGCGACGCCCGCAAACTGCCGCAGTTTTTCGACGACACCGAGCATATCCGCTGCGTCGGCAGAGCGATCTATGATGCAGGAATCTGTGATGAGTACTCGATTGCCGTCGGGGCGCCCGCGCGCTATCACCAGACGATCACGATCCCATTCAATAAAAATGTCGGTCATGACTTCGCTTTTTCGAACAGCGGTCTCTGAATTTGTACAGGGTATTGAACCCCAGGAACTGCATCGTGGTGCCGCGCAGGACGAGAAACAAGGACAGGTTACTCAGGATACGCCATACCGGGGAGGTTTTGCCGGATTTTCCGATGTTCCGGGGGCGGTGCTGAAAAAACGGGCGGACTGGAACCGATAGCGCGGAACGCCCTTCAGGCCCGGTGGCGGCTGGCTTCGGCCCTGTTTGAAGGGATGAAAAGCGTTCGTGCCCTGATCTTATGCATTCGCACCCCAAATAATCAGGGGATTGACATGTTTCGCGCGCCTGAATCAGCTTCAACAGGGTCACCGCGTTGATCGATTTCGATCCAATCCCTGCCGGATTCCAGTTCCAGTCGATACGATCGTTTGTGAATTTCGTCTTCCTTGAGCAGCTTGTAGATGTGAATCTCGAGGATCGCAAGATTCGGCAGCGGTGCCATTTCTCTTGCCAATTCACCAATGCGTTTCCGCATAAAAATCAACTGCTGGACGGATTCTTCCCGCTCAGACATCGGATCGATTTCTGTCTTGACGAGGATGCGAAGAATTGTGGGCGTGTTTTTGTGTGGCTTCTTTTTCCCGCCGTCAATGCGCGGGGCCGATCCAGGGAATTCCTGAGCGATCGCATCCTGCAGCGGTCTGAACGGCCCAAGGTGCAATGTGGAATAGGCGTACAGCAAACCGGTCAGTGTGATTCCCATGGCAAACATGGCGGCCACCACCCAGCGGCCGGAGAGCGTGCGTTCGACGGAGCGTGGAGCGTGGGGATCAGACATATGACATTCGGGATTGATGAGATTTTGATACGGGGCGAGCGGCAGGCAATTCCTGCACAATGCAGAGATCTGTCCCCCCTGATTCTACGCATCATCCGCAGGTGAACCGTTTTTCCTGCTGCTTTTGCTGTCAAATTCCCGCGATCGATGCTTCCGAGAATTTCATGACCCGTTTCTCGTTGACGATCATGCCTGTCGTCTTCTAAAGTGCCCTGCATGAACTTCAGTATTTGCAGCATTCGGGACATTCGGACCGGCGGTATTATTATCGCTCGACCGCCGCTGCATGCCTGAGGAACACCGTTAATGATTCCAGCCCTCAGGACACCCCTGAGGGCTTTTTTGTTGGTATTTGACCGTGTCTGAAATCAGACATTTGACAACTTAAAGGCCAGGTATATGGCTCGCATTCAGCTTTACGATACAACACTTCGCGATGGTGCACAGGGTGAAGGCGTCAACTTTTCGCTGCAGGACAAACTGCTGATCGCCAGAAAACTGGACGAACTGGGATTTGACTACATCGAAGGTGGGTATCCGCTGTCCAATCCAAAAGACGAAGAATTCTTCCAGCGTGCCGCCGAAATGGAATGGAAGCACGCGAAGATCACGGCCTTCGGAATGACGCGACGCAAAGGCATTGCCGCAAAGGACGACATCGGAATGCAGGCGTTGATCGGGAGCCAGGCGCCCGTGATCACGATTGTCGGAAAGACCTGGGATTTGCACGTCACGGAAGTCCTCCGCGTATCGTTGGAGGAAAACCTGGCAATGATCAGCGACTCGATCGCTTTCGCAAAGTCCGAAGGGCGGGAACTCATCTACGATGCCGAACATTGCTTCGATGGCTGGCGCGCGAATCCCGAATATGCCGTTCAGACGTGGAAAGCAGCTGCGGATGCCGGTGCCGACATGATCTGTATGTGCGATACTAATGGCGGAACTCTTCCGGAACAAATCATCGAAGCCGTCACGGCGCTGCGGAATGCAGTGCAATGCCGCGTCGGGATTCATTGTCATAATGACTGCGAACTGGCGGTTGCCAATTCGCTGGCGGCAGTAAAAGCCGGTGCGATTCAGGTTCAGGGCACAATCAACGGGATCGGCGAACGTTGTGGCAACGTTGATCTGATTTCCGTCGCCGCAAACCTGTCGCTTAAGCTCGGCTATGATGTACTCGCCCCCGGCAAGATTCAACGTCTGACGGAGTTGTCACGCTATGTCTACGAAATCGCCAACATGAATTTTCGATCGGGGCAGGCGTTTGTCGGGACAAGCGCGTTTGCTCACAAAGGCGGAATGCACGTCCATGCCGTCAATCGCATCGCGCGGAGCTATGAACACATTCAGCCGGACGAGGTTGGCAACGAGCGGCGCATTCTGGTGAGTGAACTTTCCGGTCGTTCGAACATTGTGGCCAAGACGACGAAGTTCAACATCAGCGAGAACGCGGAACTGATGCAAAAGATCCTGATTGCGGTTCAGGATCTGGAAAACGAAGGTTATCAATACGAAGCCGCAGAAGCCTCGTTTGACCTGCTGGTGATGAAGCAGGCCGGCACGTACGTCCCCGCGTTTCAGCTGGATCATTACCGCGTCAACGTGGAAAACCAGGCACGCGAACCGATGACCGAAGCGGTCATTAAACTGACGACCGGTGACAGCTGTCAGCATGTCGTCGGCGAAGGAGACGGCCCCGTCAATGCGCTCGACAGTGCCTTGCGCAAGGCATTAACACCTGCGTATCCTGGACTTTCCGAGATGACGCTTGTGGACTATAAGGTCCGCGTCATCAACAGCACCGAAGGTACCGCCGCTCGGGTCCGCGTCGTGATTGAAAGCCGCGATAAAGACGGCATGTGGAGCACCGTGGGTGTCAGCGAAAACATCATCGAAGCGAGCTGGATTGCGCTGGTCGATGCGTTTGAATTCAAGCTGCACCGAGATCGGAGTGCCGCTAAGGCGAACGGTGTGACGTAATTCTGCCGGT
>JAGQQS010000021.1 GCA_020426105.1 Planctomycetaceae bacterium | reverse complement strand
GGGTGCTGCGCACTATTGGTTCCTGCCCCCTTTTCTGAGGCCCGGGCTTTACAACAAACGCGCCGGAGCCAGAATTCATGTCCTTTGAAGCTGAAAAACGGTCCTACGATCAAAATGGATTTGTGATAGTCCGACAGCTGCTGAGTCCGGCAGATTTCGCTGACCTGAAACGCAATCTGGACCGATACGTGAACGAGGTTGTACCCACACTGCCCGATGCGGACGCTTTTTATCAGGATCGAGCCCGGCCGGAGACACTGAAGCAACTGCAGCGGATGGGTGTCGATCCATACTTCCGCGACTATGTGCAGCACGCGACATGGAAAGAGCTGGCACAGGCACTTGTCGGCGAGGCGGTGCACGCGGATCAGCCGGAATGGTTTAATAAACCGCCGGGTACCAATCACGTGACGCCACCACATCAGGACAACTATTATTTCTGCCTCGCGCCTTCCAACGTCGTCACGATCTGGATGGCCCTGGACGAAGTTGATCCGGAGAATGGATGCCTGCGTTACGTATCCGGCTCACATCTGCGAGGCTTTCGAACGCATGCCAAGTCTAAAATCCTCGGTTTCTCGCAGGGAATCACGGATTACACGCCCGACGATTTTACGCGTGAAATCGCCGTTCCGCTGCAACCGGGTGATGTGGTCGCGCATCACGGAATGACCATCCATCGCGCCGATGCAAATATCTCCGCGACGCGTCATCGGCGGTCTTTTGCCATTGTTTTTAACGGAGAATCATGTCGGCGGGACGAGGCCGCGTTTGCGAGGTATCTTGATTCAGCACGCGTGCAGCATCAGGAAATGGGGCTAAAAACGTAGAGGTCGTTCCCGTCGATTGAATTTTCAGGTTGAGGGACCTGCTCGCCGACCATTGATAGCTTCAGAGATTCGAGAAATGATATGTCGCTGCAAACATCGTTGATCAGAGTGCTGCTGCTTCTGCCGGTCATCGGCTACAGCTGCATGTCGGTCGCAGATGAACCACATGAAAATCGGCGTGGGAATATCGGGCCAACTGCAGCTGGTCGTATCGTGGTTCCAACGAATCAGGTCCTCACGCCAGCCGGAGTTCAGGTGCTGTTTCCTGGTCGACCGGGCGACGTTGCACTCAGTCCGGACAGACGACTTCTGGCTGTTCTCAGTCATAAAGACGTGCTCACAATTAATTGCGAATCCGGTGAGATTGCCGGGCGGTTGAAAATCAGTGGCGCCAGCTATAAAGGCATTCTGTTTACGCCGGATGGCACGCAACTTCTGGTCTCAACAAGCGTCAGTGCAAAGACGGAAGAGAAAGAAGGACTGATTTTGCGGCTTCACGTGGAGGCTGACGGCGATTTGGAGGCGGCTGAACCAATCTCGCTGAGGCAGGTTGTTAACGCTGATCCTGCGAAGCACAAAGACTTATCGCTGAGTGCTGACGGAGTCACCCAGTATGGTGCCAATCAGCTTCCGGCGGGTATGGCGTTTTCCGCGGATGGAAAATCCGTCTATGCGGCGATCAATCTGACAAACCGGCTTGTCGAGATCGACCTCGCAACAAGTCAGGTTGTCCGACAGTTTCAGGTTGGAAATGCTCCGTACGACGTCACCCTGGCAGGCAACACAGCCTACGTCAGCAACTTCGCGGGGCGTTTGCCTTCGCAGAATGACACAACCGGCGCAGCGGGACGCGGTATCGCTGTCAGGGTTGATCCGGTGCGACATATCGCTTCGGAAGGTTCCGTCTCCGTGGTCGATCTGGAGACCGGGCAGGTTACCGCAGAAATTCTTGTGGGATTGCATCCTTCCAGCATCACCACCACACCGGACGGTCGATTCGTGGTCGTCGCGAACGCGAACAGCGATTCACTGAGCGTGATTGATATTGCCAGTAATCAGGTCATAGAAACAATATCTGCGCGACCGAATCCTGATTTTCCATTTGGAAGTTCTCCTAACGCTCACGTATTCAGTTCCGACGGAACGCGACTCTATGTTGCGAACGGGACGAACAACGCGATCGCCGTGTTTGACTTTTCTCCGCCGATGACCAGGCTCCTCGGCTTGATTCCAACCGGCTGGTACCCTGCTGGTCTGGCGATTGATCCGGATCGGAACACGCTGTACGTCGCTAATCTGAAGGGCATTGGCTCACGGGATACCGGATGGGAGGGAACACGGAAGATCAAGGGTGAAAAAATCTTTGGCTTCAATTCGCACGATCACATGGGTTCCGTGTCGTTGATCCCCATTCCGGATGCCGATGCGCTGAAACTCCATACCGCAGACGTCGAAACCAACAATCGACAAACAATGACGATCAGTGCTCTTGCGCCACCTCGTCCCGATGTGCCGCCACGCATCGTTCCTGAGCGGCACGGAGAGCCATCTGTATTCAGGCATGTGCTTTACATCATCAAGGAAAATCGGACCTATGATCAGGTGTTCGGTGATCTGAAACATGGCGAAGGCGATCCGTCCCTGTGCATTTACGGCGAAGACGTGACTCCCAACCATCACAAGCTGGTGAACGAATTCGTCCTGCTCGACAACTTTTACTGCAGCGGAATTCTGTCTGCCGACGGTCATCAATGGACCGATGAAGCTTATGTCACAAGCTACATCGAAAAGGCCTTCGGTGGGTTTCCACGGAGCTATCCCTACGATGGAGGCGACGCGCTGGCCTATGCCTCCAGCGGCTTTTTGTGGGACAACGTTCTGGCGCATCGCAAGACGCTCCGCGTCTACGGCGAGTTTGTCTCGGCCAGTATCAAGTGGAAAGACACGTCTCTGAAAGAACGCCCTGGATTTCTCGACTGTTACCGCGATTTTCTGGATGGGAATCAGAAGATCGATATTCGCGCGACTGCCGCGATCAAATCGATCGAGCCCTGGATGTGTCCTACTTTCATCGGCTTTCCCAGCATTGTTCCGGATGTTCATCGCGCAGGTGAATTCATTAAAGAATTGAAGGAATTTGAGAAGCAGGATTCGCTGCCAAACTTCATGATCATGCTGTTGCCAAATGATCACACAGCCGGTACGACCCCAGGAATGCCGACGCCCGAAGCTGCGGTTGCCGATAATGATCTCGCGCTGGGGCAGGTGATCGACGCGGTCAGCCACAGCAGGTTCTGGAAGGACACCTGTATCTTTGTGGTGCAGGATGACCCGCAGAACGGGTTTGATCATATCGACGGGCATCGGACCGTTGCGATGGTCGTCAGCCCGTACACAAAACGCAAGGCCGTGGATAGTACGAACTATAATCAGACAAGCATGGTGCGAACGATTGAGCTGATGCTGGGATTGCCACCCATGAATCAGCTCGATGCTTCTGCAACCCCGATGACAGAATGCTTCACCGACACGCCTGACTGGACCCCGTATACGGCAGTACCGAACAATATTCCTCTGGATCGTATCAATCCGGCACTCGCTGATATTACAGACCCCCGTGAACTTCACTGGGCAAAAGCGTCACTTGAATCGCCGCTGGAAGAAGTCGATGAAGCCAATGAGGATACGCTGAATCGAATCCTGTGGTTCGCCGCACGACGCCGGGATGACACCTATCCAGCCTGGGCCGTGCTCGATCTGGATGATGATGACGATGATGATGACGACGATAACTGATCAAAGTGTCGATGCGTACTCGGAGCGTATCCTGTGCCGGCACGCCACGATTTACGGCTGTTTCAGCAATTGAAACTGAAAAGCATATAACGC
>JAGQQS010000253.1 GCA_020426105.1 Planctomycetaceae bacterium | reverse complement strand
CGTGATTTTCGCCTGGGTGTGTTTTCGGACTTTGAGTTTTGGAACCCGAAGAAGATCAAGTGGGATGATATTGCTGTGCCGGATCGGCCAATGGTGGTAGTAAAGCAGCCACCATTTTCACGCGACCAGTGGACTCATGTTGTATTCACGTTCGACAATGTGAATGCGACTACGGATAAGGCGTCAACCGCCATTTTATACGTAAACGGCAAGCAGCACGGCACCGTCAAACGACCAATGCGATTCACATGGACGAAGTCCACTGACGGTACCAGCGAAGCGATGATTATGCTGGGCATCAATTATGTGGGTGACATGGATGAATTGAAGATCTACAAACGAGCGTTAACAGCGGATGAAGTTCTGCAGTTGTTTCAGAATCCATAACTTCGAGATCAGGCTCTGCGATTTTGAAAGTAGCGTCATGCAATTTCTGTTCTGCTCAGTCTTCTTGATTGCAGGTTGCCTGTCTATGCGCGTGTCGGCAGCGGATGCGCCACGCCCCAATATTCTGCTGATCTGTATGGACGATCTGAATGACTGGATTGGGTGCATGGGTGGGCATCCGCAAACGGTAACGCCGAATCTGGATCGACTGGCCGCCTCGGGCGTGCTGTTTACCAACGCGCACTGTGCGGCGCCGGCTTGTAATCCTTCACGGACAACGATCTTTACCGGGATTTCGCCCCATCGGTCGGGGCTTTATGACAATCGGCAGGGCATGCGAGATGTGCTGCCTGACGCGGAACTGATGCCGAAGGTTTTCTCCCGTCATGGTTATCGATCGACGGGTTCGGGAAAGCTGCTGCACTATTTTATTGACGCTCAGTCATGGGATAACTACTTCCCGGAGGCATCGTCAGAGAATCCTTTGCCTCGCACGCTGTACCCCGATCAGCGTCCAGTAAACTTGCCTCGCGGAGGCCCGTGGCAGTATGTCGAAACGGACTGGGCTCCGTTGAATGCGACAGACGAACAATTTGGCGGCGACTACCTGGTTTCACAGTTTGTTGGCGAACAGTTGTCGATAAAACATGAGCAACCGTTCTTTCTTGCATGCGGTATCTATCGACCGCACGAGCCCTGGTTTGTGCCTGAGAAGTACTTCGAAGCATTTCCTCTGGAATCAATTCAGTTGCCGCCTGGCTATCTTGACGATGATCTGAATGATCTTCCACCGGAAGGAAAACGGCGTGGGCCGAATCGTTACTTCGAGCACATCCGGAAGCACGGTCAGTGGAAGCAGGCTGTTCAAAGCTATCTTGCATCGATTCATTTTGCTGATGCGATGCTGGGGCGAGTGCTGGATGCACTGGAGCATGGACCAAACGCCGACAACACAATCGTTATGTTGATGTCGGATCACGGCTGGCATTTGGGCGAGAAGCAGCACTGGCAAAAGTACACGGCGTGGAGAGCCTGCACGCGAGTTCCGTTGATGGTGCGTGCACCTCGCGGTTGCCCTGGACTTGCTGAAGGCACAACTCCGGGAAGATGCGATCGTCCAGTGAATCTGCTGAGCGTCTTTCCGACGGTGCTGGAGTTATGTGGATTGCCAGGTGAATCCAGTCATGATGGGCCGGGGCTGGTGCCGTTGCTGGCTGATACGAAGGCGGCCTGGCCACATGCTTCGGTGACATATCTGGCGGATCCTGGTTCATTCGGTCTGAGCGTTGATGGCTGGCGATACATTCATTATGCCAATGGTGAAGAAGAACTCTACAACGTCGTCGACGATCCATTCGAATGGAAGAATCTTGCTGGCGATTCGTCGTATTCTGACCAGCTTCAGTCGCTTCGCGACAAGGCCCCCGGGACCTTTGCCGAAAAGCCCGAGCCCAGGGTGTCAACGCTGGTGCAGTTGCCATGGCATTCCATCGGCGCACAGCCGGTTCCTGCGTCGCGGCCAGATGGAAATCCGTTTGATGTTTTCTTCATCAATGAATCAAAACAATCGGTTAAGCTGTTCTGGATGAATCGAGACGGCCAGCCAGTGCATTATGCGGATGTGCCAGTGGGCGGTCAGCAACGCCAGCGGACTCGACCAGGTGCGGTTTGGATGATTGCAGACGAAACAAACAAGCCGCAGGGCTACTTTGTGGTTGATGATCGCTCTGCAAGAGCGATTGTGCCCGTCATTCCATGATAGGTGGACCATTGGCAGATTGGATTCCGCTTTGGTGACATCGGCTGCTCCGGTTGATTAAACTGCTGGCTGGCGAGTACGTTGGCTGCTGTGGATATAGCAAACCTGCGATTCACGGTGACTCACTCTGTTCGAGATTTGAAAGGGTACTCGAATGGCTGAATCCAGCGAAGACACGATCGCGGACATTGGAAATGCCGCCGGAGAAATCTGGGCGTTTTTGAATGAGAACGGAGCCTGTTCGATGAGTCGCCTGGTAAAAGACCTGAACGTTTCACGCGAACTTGTTCTTCAGGGCATCGGTTGGTTGGCTCGAGAGAACAAGCTGGTATTCGAAAAAGTGGGACGTGGTCGGACGATTGGGCTGAAGTGACGATTTAGTAAACTGGTAAAGGAATCGATTTCTATGGCGGTTGGATTTGGTATTGTTGGTACGGGCATGATTTCGCATTTTCATGCAAAGGCCATTCAGCAAATTGATGGCGCTGCGGTGGTTGGATGTTTCAATCACAGTCAGGAAAAGGCTGATGCATTTGCGGTGGAATATGGCTGCAAGGCTTATACAAGTCTGGATGCGATGCTGGCTGATCCGAATATCTCCATCATCAACATCTGCACTCCCAGCGGAGCGCATCTGGATCCCGCAATAGCTTCAGCCAAAGCAGGCAAGCACGTCGTCGTGGAAAAGCCGCTGGAGATTTCGCTCAGCCGTTGCGATCAGATCATCGACGCCTGTCGCGAAAACAACGTTAAGCTGTGTACCATTTTTCCTTCACGGTTCAGTGCGGCTAACATCGCCTTGAAAGAGGCGATCGACGCTGGCCGCTTTGGTCGTCTGACGATTGGCGATACCTACGTCAAATGGTGGCGGAACCAGGACTACTACGACAGCGGCGGATGGCGGGGCACTTGGGCACTCGACGGTGGCGGAGCCTACATGAACCAAGCGATTCACAATGTGGATTTGCTGTATTGGTTCATGGGCGATGTGGCCGAGGTCTGTGGCATGACCGACACCTTGGCCCACGAACGCATCGAAGTCGAAGACACGGGAGCCGCCTGCGTGAAGTTCAAGAACGGAGCCATCGGAGTTTTGGAAGCCACGACCAGCGCATTTCCAGGGTTGCTCAAACGCACGGAAATCCACGGCACGACGGGGTCAGCGATTGTCGAGCAGGACAACATCAAAATGTGGTCCTTCGCCAAGGAACAAAAACGAGATGGCGAGATCCTCGAAAAATACTCCAGCAAAGCCGGGACCGGGGGAGCCGCCGATCCCAAAGCCATCGACTTCACCGGCCACATGCTGCAATTCAAGGATTTTCTGAAAGCCCTCAAAAAAGGTGAGAAACCCGCGGTCGATGGTTACGAAGGCCGTAAAAGCGTGGAGATCATCCTGGCAATCTACAAGTCCTCATGGACCGGTCGCCGGGTGGAACTGCCGTTGAAGTCGGATCCTAAGATTCCCAAGTAAGTTTGGGATCCGCGGCGAGAACGAGAAAGGCAAAATGATAATGCAAACAGCACTTCTGCCTCTCCTCCTTTCATTGTCCGCCCTACCGCCCGCTCCGGCAGTTGCGGAGAAACCGGTTTTTACATTCGTGATCTCGGGTCCGTTGGTCGACAAGCTGCCCGAAGACACAGTGTTGAAGTTCTGGACCATCAAAATAAGGGATGCCGACGCATTCCGTGCCCATCCGATTCAAGACCTGCCTTTGAAGCTGCCCGAGGGATGGTTTTTGGATCAGAATTGTACGGTGTATTTCGAGAGCGAAAAGTTTGGGAAATTGTTTTCCGTGGACTTGTCGCGAGATCTGTTTGACAGTCCGCGGAAAATCAATATCAAACTCGATAAACCAAAGCCCCATATTCGCCCTGAACACCATAGACTCTTCGGATATTTCCCCTGCATCACCAAACGCATGAGCTATCACGATTTACCCTATTGGCACTCGGGTTATCGTCGATTGGCGGCGCCGCGTCCCCCCATTATGAAAATCACTCGCCTTTCGGATGGAGCCGTTCTTTTCAACCGAGAAATGGAAGCACGATGTTGGACCAGGGTCTGGTGGGCAGGGATGAGTCGAAGTGTCGTGGATTTCGACGAGTTTAAGGATGGTCATACTTATCGTTGCAGCGTCGAATATCATTCTGGTGGATTGTATGAGCCGATCAAAACCACGTTCGACTTCACCTATCGTTTTTCGATTCACGGACGTTGAACGGAAACAGTTTGGTTCCATTAACATTTCGCCCAGGTGAAATCCGCCTTTCCAAGTCCGAGGAGGTTTCTACAATCGAACAAGAGACAGACCAGTTTTTGGAACCTCTTTCCCGTTGAATTGTATGAGTCTGACACGCGACGAATTTGCTGAGCGTTTGGCTGCGGAACTTCAACGGGTGGGATCAACCGGTTCCTGGGAGTATGATGCCGAACAATTCAGTTTGCGGTGTGACGACCCTGAAGCGGTAATCAACTTAGGGAATTTCTTCGCGGAACACGAGAAGCTCCCATCAGAAGACCAAGAGAACCATCTGCGGCGGATTGTGGTGAGCATTCTCAGTTCTCACCAGGAACTTCCCGACGAGTTGGAGCATGCCCGGCACGATTTGCGATTGAAGCTCTGGTGCCGGGCCACGATCGACAAAATGGATCTCAAAGCTCAGGTGGAAGGCAAACCGGGTATCGAAATGCCCCTGGTGCCGGTGGGTGAGCATCTTTATGCATCCGTGGTGTTCGATTTCCCCACCTCCGTCCGCAGTATTCAGTCGAAGGACCTGGAGACCTGGGGTATTACTCCCTACGAAGCGATTGAGATCGCCAAGCAAAATCTGATCGAAGACGAGGCCGTTCTGGTCAGTAGCGGGGATTCGTTTTCTGCCTCGGTCACGGGGG
>JAGQQS010000252.1 GCA_020426105.1 Planctomycetaceae bacterium | reverse complement strand
ATCGTCAGCTGGCGGCGCGATCTCGATGGCACCTGGTCTGGCTATGCCTCTCGCTCGTCATCCCGGCTTGAGCCTCGGAATTTGCTGGACAGAGCAGCCGCGATTCCGTCTAAAGGCGGGACTACCAACCTAAGACAAGTGCCATTCGGCGTCAGCCATCGGAGTAAAGAACATACAGCCATGACGTCCCGAAGAGAGCTCTGCTCTATCCGTTCGTGATGCTTTTTCTGAGGCTGTCAGGTCTGAGGCGGTCACCCATTCGGATGGCCGGATCCAAATCATATCGCTCTTAAGACCGCTGCTGCACTCTGGCCCATCGCCGTCCGATTCACCGTAATCGCCGTTCGGTTTCTCAAACGAGTTGCCTCGCCACGCACAACGTTCAATCCGCAGCGAGGATCCGGAATCTCGTAGTTCAGAGTCGCGGGGACGTAGCCGTTCTTCAGTGACAACAACGTTCCGGCGAGTTCGACGGCACCTGCACCAGCATCAAAGTGACCCACATAGCTCTTCAGTGCGGTGACAGGAATATTCATCACATAGCTGCCCAGGACGCGATGGTATGCACGTGCTTCAACGATATCGTCCGGCTGAGTGCTCTTGCCCTGAGCGTTAATATGACCCAACTCGTCCGGCCTGACTTCGGACTGCCGCAATGCAGATTCCATGGCTCGCACAAGACCAAGGCCCGCCGCCTCATTCGCCGCGCCCAGTCCGTCGCATCCGGCTCCGGTGCCCAGAATTTCCGCGTAGATCTCGGCCCCGCGCGCAACTGCATGGTCATAACTTTCAACCATAAACGATGCCGCGCCTTCGCCAACGACAGCACCTTCGCGTTCGAAGTCGAATGGTCGGCAGGCACGCTTGGGGTCGTCCGAACGCCTTGAAAGCCCTTCAAAACTATGAAATTTGGCGATGTCCACCGGGTGTATGTTGGAACTGCACGCGCCCACAATCATACAGTCGGCGCGATCCGCCTCGATGACTCGAACCGCTTCGGACAATGCCAGTAATGCAGAAGCGTCGCGACAGGTGATCGTATTATTTGGGCCACATGCATTGTGATCGATTGAAACGTGACTGGCCGGCATGTTCGGCATCTGACGCAATAGCCACAGCGGGGCCACTTCGTTCAGCGCCTCTTGTCCCCATTTGCTGACATCGACGCCACCCTCGGAACGGCAGACTTCTACCGCAGCGGCAAGCTCACTCGGATGGCACGTCATCCGCCCCGCTCCGTAAACCACCCCAAACCGGTGAGGATCGACCACGCCACGCTCGATTCCTGCGTCCCTGACCGCCAGACTGGAGGATGCAACCCCCAGCTGTATCGCCCGCGACATCACCTTCACGAATTTTCTGTCCCGCAGATAATTCGCAGGATTGAAATCCCGCACTTCAGCGCCAAACGCCGACGGCAAACCGTGGGATGGCAGCGACTGTAAAAAATTGATGCCCGATCGATTGTGGACAAGACTGTCCCAGAAATTATCGTTACCGATGCCTATTGGTGATACCACACCAACACCAGTCACAACAACCCGGATCCTGTTGCGCCCAGCCATGGTTACGCCTCACACCATACGTCCTCAGCACGACTCAACGCGCTGAGGACATGACCCATCTTGGATTCCCCGGAAATTCCATCCCGGTGAAAGATTCGCCCCGTTTCCCCACGAACTCGAGGCCAACCGTATGCAACATCCTGCCTTCCGCACACCCATCTCCTTGCCCCCGCAAAGAAATGTACAGCACTTCCAGCTTTCATTGATGTCGGCAAATTCTGTCCGCAAATGCAAAGCATCCCCGCTCCAGCATCGACTCGCAGAACTTCAACAAACTTATTACACGCAGATCCGTTGAATCTGTCAAGCCGGTAGTTGCCCACTGAGTTGACTTCGCAAATCTGAAATACATACAAATGTATACTATACGGCACCGAGATCCATAATAATGATACTGCGCTTTTGTTCCCTGCGATCAGTCTGCGCCGAAAAACTCGCCTGAAAAGGCCGCTTTCTCAGCAGCGCGCACCGCCTTGCTCGAAATCATTTAGGTCGCCGAGTACCATCCCCGGCGCAAAATGCTGTTCTGAACATCGACATTCGTCGACTCCGATGGGTACCGGTCTTCCAAAAATGCTGAGACCAATGTCATGGCCATTGAATTTAACTGTCCATACTGCACGGCGACGATCCGTGTTCCGGACGCATATTCAGGAAAGCAGGGAAGGTGCCCTAAGTGCGACAATAGACTGCTGATTCCCACAGTTTCGATACCAGATCCCGCGGGTGGCGGAGGCTCGTCTCTGCCGCAGAGATCATCAGCAAGTACTTCGAAGTCCGGCGCATCAGCAGCGACGGGCCTGCCTGAGACGGGCGACCGGACTGCTGCGGACGCGATCCCGGCGGACGCAATCGTTGTGCGAACGGCCACATCAGCCAGCTCCCGAGCCCACCGCCGAAACGCTCGACTTCGCCCCAGTCGCACGCTCGTCATCGGGATCCCGGTCATTTGTTTTCTGGTGTTATTTGGCATTATCGCTTACAGCCTGTTGGGCAGTCTGCCGCGTTTACACGGTCAGTTGACTGGTCATCGACTGGACGGTGAGGCTCTGCCAGGGGCGACAATCCCATGGGCTGACGTGAATGTGAGCCCGGCAGATCGACTCACGCTCCAACAGTCCCTGGCGGCGCAACCGGAGTCACTCGTCAGCCAGATTCTTGTGTGTCGAATTTCGGCGGACGAGAGAGGAATTTTTGTGACACTGCACGCTCAGCCGGAAAGCCAATGGGTCGCCGTAGACGTGAGTAGCGACAAGTCTTTGGCCATCTGGCGACGCAAAGAAGGGCCCCAGTGGAATCAAATGCGTCTCGCTGAACTGCGTACTGCCGTGCAGCGTTACGCCAGAGACAAACTGCTCAAAGTCAAAGGTGAACAAATCGCAATCGATCCTGCCGCCACGCGGGACAAGATGGCATTGAATGCTGGTTGCAGTGCTCTCGGCTATGTGATCCGAGCCGTGGCTGATGCAGCGCTTTATCCCTGCGCCGCCGAAGATGAATTTGGAACGCTGTATTTTTGTCTGCCCAAAGCCGTGCAAAGCTTCTCCATTCAGGGCAGAACGCTGGCGAACGGCATGTCAGGTTTTAACGGCGAGTACACAGTGACGATTTCGAGTGAGGTGACGGCGGCAACGCCGGATCTGCCCGTCGATCCTCTGCCAACCGACACGGAAGTTCACTCTGAGCCTCAATCCGAGCCACGAGTTGAGCCTGAGAATCCGACGACGTCAGAAGCAACACCAGTGCCATCCGACACGAATTCCAAATTGAAAGATTGATTCCAACTGATGGACAGACTCGCTGATTATCGCTGGCCGGCCGAATGGGAACAACATGATGCCTCCTGGGTGGCCTGGCCCGTGAATCCCAACACGTGGCCAGGGATATTTGACCGCATTCCTGCCGCATTTGCGGAATTCGTGGCGGCCATCGCTCTGTTTGAGCCTGTTCGAATTCTGGCAGGCGGAACCGGCGTCTCCGACTCAGCGCGGCCCCTCATCGATGCCGCGTGTAGCCGCCGAGGTAGTCGGTTTACACCTCAGCTGATCGATATCCCCGTCAACGATTCATGGTGCCGCGACCATGGGCCGATTTTTTTAACTGGAAGGAGCGGCACCACGGCGAGCGGCCTCACCGTCATCCTCGACTGGAACTATAATGCCTGGGGCGGAAAATATCCCCCCTGGGATCTGGATGAGCAGACCGCACGGCGTATCGGCGAATATCTTGCAGTTCCGGTCTTTCGGCCAGAGATGATCCTGGAGGGCGGTGCCATCGATGGCAATGGATCGGGCACGATCATGACGACCGAAAGTTGCCTCCTCAATCCCAACAGGAATGCGGGGGCGACTCGGGAATCAATGGAGCAAGTCCTGAAGCTCTGGCTGCGTGCGACGAATATTGTCTGGATTCCAGGGCATGGCATCATCGGCGACGACACCGATGGGCATATCGATCAGGTGGCCAGATTCATCGATGATCACCGCGTGCTGGTGGCAGCCCCGTATCACCCGAATGCCCCCGAAGCGGCCGATCTGCGGGCTAATTTCGAAGCCGTCGCTGCGAGCACCAATCATGCCGGAAACGCGCTGGAGCCCATCCCGCTGGTGATGCCACAACCAAAATTTCTTGACGGTAACCGTCTTCCTGCGTGCTATTGCAACTACTATGTGATTAACGACGCCGTCATCGTTCCGACTTTTGCCGACCCGGCAGACGACGATGCAATGCGACTGCTCCAGGACTGCTATCCGAATCGCACGATTGTCGGCGTAGATGCAATTGACCTGATCTGGGGGCTGGGAGCGTTTCACTGCATGACCCAGCAGCAGCCGTCCCCGCTCAAAGACGACGCAGCATTCCGTGTCAAAACGGCAGCCAGTCCGATTTGAATGCTGGGCCCCCCTCCGGGAGGGAATCGCCTGTTTTTGCTATAAGTTGTTTGTTAGATACGACTTATAAATTGCGAGCACTCCATGGCACGTAATTCGCTTTCAGCCCCTCGCAAAGGTTTGTTTACTGCAAATCTGGCCGCTTGAGACCCGGCGCATGCCGTGTCGGCTGGGGTTAACAGGGCTCAATGCAGGTTTCCATATTTCCTTTGAACGGCGATTGACAGGTCAGGAGAAACTCATGGCGAAGAAGGCTTCCGCAAGTGGTACACGAATTGTGCCGCTGGGAGATCGCGTGGTATTGAAGCGTGCTGAAGCTGAAGCAAAAACAGCGGGTGGGATATTGCTCCCGGATTCAGCTCAGGGCAAACCACAGCGTGGTGAGGTGGTTTCAATCGGCGACGGTTACGTCAACGATAAAGGTGAAAAGGTTGCCTTGACTGTCAAGGAAGGGGATCGTGTGATCTTCAGTTCATATGCAGGCGATGAAATCACCGTTGGAGATCAGACTTACCTGTTGATGCGCGAAAGCGACATTCTCGCAACGATTTAGTTCCCCAGGTACGGGACCTGAGCTCACTCTGAATCAGAGTTTGAGGGTATCTATCGTCAGGCAGTGCATGGCACCCTCGCATTTTTAAAATTCCAGAAACTTAAACAAACACCGGAGAAATTCTTCATGGCAAAGATGATTGCCTTTGATCAGGAAGCCCAGGAAGCAATGCGTCGCGGAGTCAGCAAGCTGGCCCGCGCTGTCAAAGTCACGCTGGGGCCACGTGGTCGCAATGTGATTATTGAAAAAAGTTTTGGTTCGCCAACTGTCACGAAGGATGGCGTCACTGTTGCCCGTGAAATTGAACTTCCAAACAAGTTCGAAGACATGGGGGCTCGCATGGTTCGCGAAGTTGCCAGCAAGACCAGCGACGTCGCTGGTGACGGGACAACGACCGCAACGGTCATGGCCGAAGCGATTTACAACGAAGGCCTCAAAGCCGTTGTTGCCGGCGTAAGTCCGCTGGATATGAAACGCGGCATGGACAAGGCGGTAACCGATATCATCGCTCAACTGCATACCATGGCTCAGGACTGTCGGTCCAAGAAATCCATCGCTCAGGTGGGCACCGTGGCGGCCAACGGGGATGCTGAGATCGGTCAGATCCTCGCGGACGCGATGGAGCAGGTGGGCAAGGACGGCGTCATCACGGTCGAAGAAGGTAAGAGCCTGGAGACCAGCTTTGAAGTTGTCGAAGGTCTGCAGTTTGACCGCGGCTACCTGTCGCCTTACTTCGTGACGGATTCCGAAAGCATGGAATGCGTGATGGAAGATGCCTATGTGCTCATCCACGAAAAGAAAATCTCCAACATCAAGGAACTGGTGCCTGTTCTGGAGAAAGTTGTCAACTCCGGCAAGCCGCTGGTCATCATCGCCGAAGATCTCGAAGGCGAAGCGCTGGCAACCCTCGTCATCAACAAACTCCGGGGCACGTTCAAGATTGCTGCGGTGAAGGCGCCTGGCTACGGCGATCGCCGCAAAGCCATGTTGCAGGACATCGCCATCATGGTGGGTGGCACAGCGATCTTTGACGATCTGGGAATCAAGCTCGACAGTATCGAACTGGCTGATCTCGGTACCGCTCGTAAAGTCGTAATCGACAAAGACAACACGACCATCGTTGAAGGTGGCGGGAAGAAAGCGGATATCCAGGCCCGAATCGAACAGATTCGACGCGAACTGGCGAACAGCACCAGTGACTACGACAGCGAAAAGCTGGAAGAACGTATCGCCAAGCTGGCTGGTGGTGTGGCTCAGGTCAATGTAGGAGCCGCAACCGAAAGCGAAATGAAAGAGAAAAAAGCCCGTGTGGAAGATGCTCTGCATGCGACACGTGCTGCCGTGGAAGAAGGTATTCTTCCAGGTGGCGGAGTTGCCATGCTGCGAGCTTCGATCGCTGTGAAACCTGGAAAACTCAGCCACGACGAAAAAGTCGGTTACGACATTATCGTTCGCGCCTGTCGAGCTCCATTGACTCAGATCGCAGATAACGCCGGCGTTGATGGCGGAGTCGTCTGCGAGAAAGTTTCTGCGGGCGAAGGGAACTACGGTTACAACGCGGCTACCGACAAGTACGAAGACATGGTCAAGGCCGGTGTGATCGACCCAACCAAAGTCACGCGTACCGCGCTGCAGAATGCTGCCAGTGTTTCGACATTGCTGCTGACCAGCGATGCATTAATCGCTGAAAAGCCAAAAGACGACAAGAAAGGTCACGCCGGTCACGGACACGGCGACGAAGATCTTTACTAGGCCAAACTCGTCAGTAGTTTGAAGAAACTGAACCCGGCATCCTCACGATGCCGGGTTTTCTTTATGAGTGCTCTGCTGCGCATCAGAGACGGAGTCCGCAACCAATCGCCAAATGGCAACCGAAGGCTGCTGCGGACGACTGGGGGCCTGGCCCCTTTTCTGAGGCGCAATATCTGTTTTTTATGCTGACAGAGCGCTCGTGAACGGCATTGGCTACTTGATGGAATTCCGCCCGGCTTTGGGCGGTTTCCTGTCCCAGCTCTGCTGGTTCGCCTCAACATCTCGTCCGGGATCTTCCGGCACAGAAACATTGGCGGCCCGCATGATTTCTTCGAGACATGCGATCGTTGCTGCATCGGGACGAAAGTTGCCTTCCCGATAACCATGTGCAATGATCAGTGGCGTCCAGCCCCAGCGATTCGGCTGATTCCACACATCGACGCGAGCACCGTGGGCGACGAGAAACCGAATCAGCTCGGGCCAGTTTTGATACGCGGCCCCATGGACCGCTGTTTCTCCGTTTTCATCGACAACGTTGACGTCCAGGCCCAGCTCCAGCAACACGCGAATCACTTCGATGGCTTCCTGTTCTGTTCCAGCGGCTTCAAGTCCACTTCCCAGATCTCCGACGCCCGCAGCCGCCAGAATTGCGCTGGCCCCGTCGGCATTCGGAATGGACGGATCCGCACCCAGTTCCAGCAGAAGCTTCAGCAGCGGCAGATCACCTGACTGCGCGGCAAGCACGAACGCAGTGGCTCCCGTTGTGGTGAAATCCGCGAATCCTGAACGACCCTTTTCCAGTCGCAGATTCACATCACCGCCATGTCCGGCCCACTGCCGCACGAAATCGAGCGATCCCAGTGTTCCAGAACCCACCGGAGGCGGATCCCCGTCGCCTCTTACTGGTCTGCGAACACTCACGATGGCATGCAGTGCTGCCTGCCCCATCGGTTGAGCATTCGGATTGGCGCCGTGTTGCAACAGCGCGGCGGCAGTTTCGAAGTGTCCGTTCTGAACCGCCAGCAGCAGAGGATTGGGACCGCGTTGACGTTGCTCACCCGACAGCGGTGCGTCAACGTCCAGTCCCTTCCGCAGCAGCGTCAATGCTGCCCCTGTCCGCCCTTCACGAACCGCGAAGAACAGCGGTGTCCAGCCGGACAGCAACGGCGTCTGATAATCTGCACCCGCATCCACAAGCTGCAGCACAACCTCCGTATGACCTTCTGCGGCCGCCCACATCACGGCAGTCTGCTGCCTGCGTTCCCTGGCGTTGACGCTGGCTCCGGCGTCCAGAAGAATTCGCACGACATCTGGCTTTCCCGTTCGAGCGGCAAGCATCAGCGGCGTCTCACCTCCTGCCAGTGAAGCTTCCAAATCGGCATGCTTCTGTACAAGCAGACGGACGATTTCGGCATTGCCGTTTTCGCAGGCCAGCGACAATGGTCGAACGTCGTATTCCGTAACCGCATTTACATCAGCTCCGGAATCCAGCAGCAGACGGACCAGATCCGCGCGATCCCGGAACGTGGCCCAATGCAGGGCCGTCATGCCGTCGGGTTGTTTTCCATTCACACTGGCCCCGGATTTCAACAAGTCCCGGATCGCCTGCATCCATGTTCCGGGGGTCTGTTCCAG
>JAGQQS010000251.1 GCA_020426105.1 Planctomycetaceae bacterium | reverse complement strand
GGACCACTGTTGACAGAGCACCAGGAACCTGACTGCTTTTCGGCGACTCTCGAGCAGACGTTGGAACTAAAAAGACTGCGGCATAAAGGTTGGATTTTCATGCGGCAACACGGGCGTCAGCCGACCATCCTGATGGGCTTCGGCATGTTGCTGTTGCCTGGCCTGGAACAGTAATGATGGGCCCTGAATCGAAACGCCCTGAGCCTGAATAAACTCCGACGGATCCCGACCATCCCGCAATGCCGATAAGCTTTGAACCATCGTTACAACCGCCAGCGACAGCGAACAGACACTCAACGCCACAACCTGCAGGTTAAACTTGCGTACAACTCGCCGCGACATACCACGACGCTTGATCTCTCGAGACAGTGCCGGCCAGACAGAAGATGATTTTGCAGTCTCGATTCCAACTGCCGGTGCATTCCTCAAAGTCAACAACGCGCTCATGGCCTGCGCCATTCCAGCGTGGTACGAACGACAATCACTGCATGCTTCAAGATGAGTCGCCAGCTGCTGCTTTTCCTCAGAACGCAGATCGTCCCCAACATCCAAATGAATCAAATGCTTTGCTTCTGAACAATTCATTGTCATTCCAGTCTCCTTCACGTATCACTCTGCCGTAGCCGCGTCTTCTCAGCAATTCGCTCCCGACGCTCCCAGGCTTCACGAAACATTTTTCTTGCCTCAGCCAACCGCCAGCGAATCGTAGCTTCACTGCGATCTGTGACTGCAGCCACATCGGATGTACAAAATCCCTCAAGATCTCGCAAAATCAGAACCGTCCGATAAGCTTCCGGAATCTCAGCCAGCACGACCTGAACTTCCTGAGCCAGATCCAGGTTTTTCCGAGGATCAGAGACCTCCGGATCAGGCGACCGATCGTCACCTGCATCGGTGAAGAGTGCCCAGCGACCACGACGGCGGACCTTTCGCAGGTGGTCATATGTCAGATTCACTGCCAGCCGAAACAACCACGGACCAAACCTTCTGGAGGGATCGAACTGATCCATTCTCTCAAACGCCCGCAGGAACGACTCCTGCACCAGATCTGTGGCCAGCTCGAGATCCGGAATAAAGCGGCGAATGACTTTAAGGACTCGACGTTCGTACCGCTGGACGAGTTCACCGAAGGCATCATTGTCGCCATTGCGAGCCGCATGAACGAGACGCACCTCGCTCTCCGAAGGAACTCCACCATTTTCCGGCGAGTCCTCGGAATCGACTGATTGATTTTCAGCGTCCGACTCGGACATTGTCCACATTTTCGGGCTTCTCCTGCGTGAACTACGCAGTTTGGCTCCGCTTCGTTGGGGGGATTTGCTGGATTTTTTGGGGGAAGTTTCGCGGATTGATCGCAGGTCAATGGCAGAGAATATCACATTTTTCGCGGTCTGTTGAGACGAATTCAGACCGGAACATCAGGAATACGTGACGGCGGCGAAATCGTTTCGAATCGCGCGCTAAGTTGCCGCTTGAATTCCCGTGCCGCCGACTCTGGATCAGATGTTCCTGCGACGGCGGACGTCAATGCGATTCTGCGGCCCCCTGCGTTGCGGACGTCGCTGAGGTTTTCTGCGCAGATGCCGCCAATTGCATACGCCGGGATCCGGATACTACGAGAGACCGCCTGCACGAATTCCAGACCCGGAAACGCAGAGAATGCCTTTGTTTCGCTGCGAAACGTGGGCCCGATGCCGATGTAATCTGCCCCCTGAGTCTCCGCCAGTCGGGCCTGCTCAAGCGAGTGCGTCGAGATTCCAAGCAGCTGATCCGGTCGCAGCACGGCCCGCGCCGACGCGAGCGGAAATTCCTCCTGACCAACATGAACCCCGTCAGCATTTGTTGCCACCGCCACATCTGCCCGATCATTGACGATGAACAGACATTTCGATTCGCGACAGGCGTCAGCAATCCATTGTGCTCGCGACAATAACTCCCGATCATTCAATGACTTCTCACGCAATTGCAGGACGTCCGTCCCACCGCGGATGGCTGCATCAACCACCGCCTTCCACGGAAGGCGGCACGCCGATTCCGTAATGAGTACGTACAACAACGATGCGTTCAATTTCTGAATACGGAGCTCACGCACATCTGAAGGCCCTGTTTTCCGATGCCCGCAGACAAGCTGCTGCTCCAGCTCGTAACTGCGATAGCGAATCTGCTTGACATGGGCTGCGAACTCCGGCGCAAGTAATTTCCCAAACTCCTCCAGCGATCGAAGTGCTTCCTGAGTACGACGACAGTTCGCAGTTACAACATCGGAAATCGAGTTGCGGGACATTTCACCGGTCGTTGAAATGTGTGTGCCCACATCGTGCGCTGTATCCCGGTTCGACAGAAAACTCGGGCCGCCGGCTGTAGGCCCACTTGAAGTCCCGCCATCTGACGTCATATGCGGCAAATACGATTCCGCAGCGACGAGATCATGACGCAATGTTTTCCAGCGTTCACTGAGTTCTGCGTCGTTGCCGATGAACCTCGCGAAATCTTCCAGCACACGCATCCCTTCACGACAACGATTCAGATTCGCATCAATGATTCGCCAGACCGCTTCGGATCCGTTTTTGGGGGCATGCATGGCCTGAGCCTCCGAATACGAACTGCTCTCCGACCAGTTCAAATTGAAATCAATTGGCAGGGCGGGGCCGGAAACAGGCGATTCAGGATGCAGTTCCTCTACCAGCCGATCCTGTGTCAACCCTGTCGAGAGCAATCGCTCATGCAGGATTTCGTTTGTTTCGAAAATCGCGGCAAGCAAATGGCCGCTGGAGACTCCCGGCGCATGATGCTCGCGGCGAGCAAGGAATGAGGCACGATCGAGAATCCGGATCAGAGCCGGCGGATCATTCGGATCCGCAGATGCCCTGTCCAAGTGCAATCTTCCCTCTTCCATGTTCGCCATTCGGGTCTGCAGTTGTGCTGTCGCGTGCGCGATGTGCTCTGGCGAATACCTCGAGCCCAGGAGAAACTCCGCCGAAACCCCCAGACGTCGCATCGCCGCCGCCGCCAGGGAATCGTCGACCAGAATCGCCAACAACAAAAAATCACACCACGTCTGCGACTCGGACTCTTGTGTCGCCATCTGACGACACAAGACGACGATCCTGCGTGCTGCGGGGGTCAACAGGTCCTGCATAAATTCAATAACCCATCACCAGAAAATTTGATCAAAAGGTCGAGTTCAGGAACGCGCCCCGATGGCACGACAATGAATGCCTGCAGTTTTCATAAAGATTTGCAGAACCTCCATCGCCACAAACGTGCGACACGTGCTCGATGAATATCGAATGAAGTTCTGACATTCTTTTTCTGAGCACAACCCTACGGCTAACCCATCGACCGCATCAAGTCTAACCCGCCGCACATGTGACAAAAGTTGATAAGTACGTCTTGTTTGGCGTGACTAAGCCAGGAATTATGACCCTTTTCAATTGTATTTTATCATTCCGAGAGTGGCAGTTACTGTCGTCGCTCGCGATCAAACCATAGCAAAGGGAGAGATGCCGATCTCCATTTCGTAAGTGACCTCCCTAATACCCCTGGTAAAATAACTTCCTCCGCCATCGGAAAATGTGCATAATGGGTGTTCGGGGGGTGTTCTGGAGGGATGGTGGTTGATGATCGACCATTGCGAATATACAAAATACGCAGGGAAGCCAGGAGCGAATGTCGCATGTAGTTTCGGTTAGAGTTGAGATTGAGACATCGCTCATGGTCGAGTTCTTTTCCGGAACGCAGTGCACGACCGGCGGATGGTGTTATGTGGTTCGATCTTTGATGTGATCCATTTTGTCTGTATGAAGGGGGCGCAATGATGGCACAGATTTGGCGTTCTGCGGTCAGATTCGCACTGGCTCTGGTCCTGCAGGGAGTTGTGGTATGTACCACTGCGACTGCTCAGGATGTGACGATTGCACCCGAAGTGATTTATCCTCCACAAGTGAGGCAGAAGTCAACATCGTGGTCCGTGAGCTGTCCAGGCAAGCCACACAGTGACAGTGGGTTTGGAACCGGCAATACCTGCAATGCTTCAGACAAAGATGCTGAACGACAAGCGGAAGCCTGCGTTCAGGGGATCGGCCATTGTTTTGGCTATCCGGCATTTATCGAGATTGGAGATTGTACAGAAAATTTTGCGATGAGTCGTACTGGCTGTTGCCCGGCAGTGTACGAGTACCGATATGCGATTTTCGTGAATGGAGAATGCCGCGGATATCTTACGAAGCGGACATCCGGGGGAGAAGAAGGGAACCCGGATCTCCACATGTGTCACGTCGTCTGTCGGGTCCTGCCCTGGTTCGGAAGTGGAGCGAGAGCTGCATTGTGTTACAAACACTGCATCACGCCCGGAGCGCTGGCACAGATGCCATCCCCATCATGTAGTGACTGTGGCAGTACAGGTTCAGGTTGCAGGTACAGGAATCGTCGGTGCCGTCGTCGCTGAACCTGTTCATGGCTGAACCTTATTTTTCTTTGTTCAGCATGTTCACCGAAAATCTTTGTAGTTCTGCCGTGGTCATCGTCCGCGGGGCCTGCCGGATGGCTTCCGTTAGTGGGTCCCGCGGCCATTTCTGCAGACCGGAAGCAGCCGAAATAATCCAGCGGCCGTCTGGAGTGAATGGCTTCCAGTCTGAAAAAGACTGCATTGCCCCGCCCCAGTATGACCTTTCGGCTTCCGGAATTCGGCAGACTTCGACTCCGGTACTGAGCTCCCACAGCGATAGTTCGCCATCATGACGGATCAGAAGCTCCTTACTGTCCGGGCTGAACCCGATTTCATAGATCGTGCGTCGATTCGGGTTGAAGTGCGGCAGGGCATGACCGCTGGCGGCGTCACACAGCGTCGCCTTTCCGTCATAGGAAAGCACGACGGCATACATCCCGTCAAGGCTGATCTCACCGGTCTTTGGCGTTCCTTCGACCTGCAACGAAACCTGAACTCCTGTTTCAAGGTGATGCATGGTCGCGGCGGGGCGATGATTTGATGCACCAGGCACAACGGCACCGCCGAGTCCGCTGCCGGTAATCACAAGCAGGTTTTTCCCGTTTGGTGCCCATTCCGCGTGCAATACCGGTGAATCAAAAGCGATCGACCTGTCTGTTCTTCCGACCAGGTCCCGGATGACAAGCGACGAATCGTGAGATGCGGACAACAGCATGGTACCTGAGGGAGAAAAATATACGGAATGGACGGGTTTCGCATGTCCGGAGAGACTGGAAACATGAGTCCCATTCTGCATGTTCCAGAGCGTTCCGGCGCCAGAGGCGTGAAACACTGCCAGATAGACATTGTCAGGACTGACGGCAGCATTGACGACTGGACTAAGATCGCCTGACAGGCGATGCAACACCCTGCCGGAGAGATCGCTGATGGTTGCGGTACCGTCCATTGAGGTGCAAACGGCTTTCAGGTCGTTCCCGGAGCCGATCAGTGAAACAAAAGTTGGGGGCCCGGCATGGAACCCTGCGTGGACAGGATTTCGATGATCCTCCATTCGGATAACTTCCGCGCTGTAGATCCGAAACGAATGCAGGATCTGGCCGGAGTCAGGAACGACAGTCAGGCGAACGGGCTCGACCGGCACGCGTTGTTCAGACAAAATTTCACCGGAATCAATATCGCGGGTAACGATAGCCGCGCGAGCAAATTCCGGTTCTCTTTGATACACGAATTCGCCTGGTTGGCAGACGCGAAATCCGGCATCGGCTTCGATGCTCACGACGTGGTGATTATGAAAGACTGGTGATCTCGCGGCATTTGTCGTCAGTTGCCGCTGCGAACCCGCCAGCCAGTCCCACAGCAGCAATCCATTTTCCACTGACGAAATCGCGGCAAGTGGCAGAGTGGCGTGGCATCTGACGTTAGCCATATTCATGAATGGCGTTTCCCCAATCAGTTGTCCGGTATCTGTCTGCCAACAGGATACCGGAGCATTCCGCAGGTTGCTCCATGTCAGAATGTGGGTTTCATCTGCGGAGAACGAGACTCTGTTGCAGGTGACACCCGGCCTGTGGAATGTCCGCACCTCCGTCACCTGATCCAGACTCCACAAGCGCGCTGTGTCCTGCGAATCAACGGTGATCAATCGTGAACCGCCTTGGTCGAATCGCACGCAGACGACCTGGCGTTCGTGTGCAAAAGTTCGCACAATACTTCGGGTTGCAACATCAAACACATGGCAGTCACCGTTTTCCTGCGCCAGTGTCAGCCTGAGACTAGAGGAATGAGCATCGATCGCGGCAACTCGTTCCTGCGGATCATTCAATACTGTTTTTTGATCTGAATCGGTATCCCATAAGATTGCTTCACCCGTATCCAGAAGAATTGCGATAAGACTGGTTCCGGCGAACTGTTTTGCATCGAGAATCATTCCGACAGATGTATGAAACACTGCCAGTTGGCGTTCTGACGGTCCATGGGTGACATACAGGTGCTGTTCGTCCAGCGTCAGCACTCGTTCGGTACTACCCATCTGCTCCAACACCCGGCCCGGAATACCTGAAGCACCGGGCGTGCTGTCAGGAGCCAGAAATTCCGATCGGCAAACAGGTCTGGACACCGCGATCGTGTGTGTGCCATCATTGCTGAACGACCAGGGGGAGGGAGCGATCCGAGCGATCTGTTCCAGCAGTTGCAGCCGCGCGATATTGCCGTGGGAGTTCCAGCACCGCACCGTTCCATCACGTGACGATGTGACGACGCGATCTCCTCCGGACGCGAAGCGTCCTTCGATCACGCGATCCGTATGGCCTTGCAGGCGGGATGTCAGCGCTCCGTCTGTGGTTCTGAAAATAAGCCCTTCTTTGATGGTCGTGGTCAGCAGCGACATCCCGTCGCCACTCAGATCGACGGACAAAATTCTGTCTGGAGTTCGTACGATCCTGATTCGTTCCAGTGAACGCAGATTTCGAATGGTCACCTGCTTGTCAAATTTGTCATAAAGCGCGACGACCTGTCCCTCGCGGCTGATTCGGAATGCGGTCTCCGGCCAGTGCAGGCGATTCATTTCCTTACCGGAATCGATGGATAAGAGTCGAGTTCCTGCGGGCGTTGCGATGATTACCTGATCCGGCAATCCGGTGAAGGCCACTGAAATACCGTCTGACTTCCCGGAGTCAATGTTGAAGATCTGCCGTTCTGTGCCCGCTGCCACATCCCAGACGCGCACCGTTTGGTCGTCTGCGGCGGAGATGAGTTGTCGGCCGTCCCGGCTGAAACGCGCCAGGACAATTTGATCCGTATGTCCCCGGAAAATACTCTTCAACTGACCATCGCGCGTGGCATAAATCCGGAGTGAATTGTCAGAGCACGGCAGGACAATGCGGTCAGATTCCGGCGAAAAGCTGTCCGCGGAAACAATATCTGAAACGGCATCGGAAAATGTCAGCAATCTGTCTCCGGACCTGGTATCCCAGAGCACAGCCTGTGACGAGGTGACCGCATTTGCTGCCCGCGACTGTTCATCATCTGCATCCGGCCCGCGTGCGGCTCCGGAAGTTGTGAGCAGAAATTTTCCGTCAGGACTGTATGCAGCGCACACGATGGCCGAACCGTCATCAAAACGGCGCAGAGTCTCACCGGACTCAATATCCGATTCAATCGCCGGATGAATCCCGGTGCCGCGCCAGGCACTCCCGACAGTCGTCACGACCCTGTTTCCATCCGGGCTGACAGCGATCGTTTCGCTGTTGCCTGAGCGTGGCGTCAGGGTTCGAATTTCCCGATTGAGTCCCATCGTGGATAACAGTGTGGACTTGGCATCGACACCCGGATTTAACTCCGTTCCCTTAATCGCCAGCAGCAGTGCGAGCCCGGGGTTTTCATCCAGCATCAGGTTGGCGTTGGCCACCAGCCTTAGTCCTTCTGATTTGTCCAGCAGTGACTCCGCTCGTTTGCGCTGGACCATCTGCTGGTTCAGTGAGTTCCAGATCATGCCGGTGGCAGTCAGCGACAAAATCATGGACAAGAAGCCAAATCCCGCAATCGTTGTGGCAAGGGCCGCATGCCGCCTTATCCAGGCACGGCCGCGCTGAATCAATGCGGGACGGCGAGCGAGAATCGGCAGATCATCGCGAAACCGACGAAGATCGTCAGCCAATTCTTCAGCCGTCTGATAACGGTCGTCCGGATTCTTTGCGATCGCCTTCAGAATGATGGTTTCCAGATCTTCCGGAATGCGCGGGTTTATGCGTCGTATCCTGATCGGTTCATCAAAACAGACTTGCCGTATGATCTCCTTGGGGGAATCCCCGTTGTAGGCTTTGGTCAGTGTCAGCAGCTCGTAGAGGGTGATCCCGAGCGAATAGATATCCGTTCGCTGGTCGACCAGCACGCGTTGCCCCAGTGGCTGCTCGGGACTCATGTAACGCAGCGTCCCGAGTACCTCACCCGTCTGCGTCAATGCACCTGCCCCCTGAATCTGGGCCAGCCCGAAGTCGGCGACCCAGACCTTTCCATGATCGTCGAGCAGCAAATTGGAGGGCTTGATGTCGCGATGCACGATGCCCAACTGGTGCGCATAGTGCAGAGCCTCTGCAGCCTGAATCCCAATGTTGATCACGGGCGCAAAGCTCTTGCGCGATGCTGACGAAGAATTCCGACCAGCCATCATCTCGATGAAATCCGCCGACGGAAATGAACCTGACGAATTGCGGGGAGCCTGCGAATCTTCCGTTGAGGATTTCAGATTTTTTGTCTTCTCCCAGGGATCATTGAGTGTCGTTGCCGTGTCCAGCCGGCGCGGTCCCTTTGACAAACGTGCTTGCCATGATTCCACCTCATGTTTTGCGCGCCGAATATAGTTGGCAACATCATCGCCGACAATCAGCTGCATGGCATAGTAGTGAAAACCGGAAGCCGTCCCGATTGAGTAAACTGAGACAATGTTCGGATGGTTCAGTTGAGCTGCTGCTCGCGCTTCGTTCTGAAAGCGGAGGATCTGGCGTTCATTCATCCGCTCAGCGAGCGGGAGCATCTTCAACGCGACTCGACGTTTTAAGTTTTCCTCATACGCCTCGTAAACAACTCCCATTCCCCCACGGCCGATTTCGCGTAAAAGCGTAAATTCGCCAATTTGTCCCGGGAATTTCTCTGCCTTCGCCGCCCGCTCACCGACCGGATGCTCTGCGATCTCTGCACGCTGTGGAATCGCCGCAGTCGTTGCGTGGCAAGCATCGGGCAGCTCACAGCCGATCTGCGTCAGCGAATCACGCACCGGATTGCGGACTTCGGGCTGAGAGTCCGAACCGGGCAACGGAGAGTCAGCATCTGCCATCCGAAGACACCTTTTTTCAACAGCAGAAACAGATCCAAAGGGCAGCCGCATTGAAGCAGGGCGCCGCGGAGTATGCCAGAATAGTCTCAAAAAGAAAACTTAAACCCCCCTCTTGATCAATAGCTGACTCACGCAAGTAATCGCTGGCAGACGAACTTATGGTGGCCTTCGGCCGAGCTTCAAAATGCGGAACCACAAAAATGCCTTGACAGTCCCCGCGTGGC
>JAGQQS010000250.1:10441-12945 GCA_020426105.1 Planctomycetaceae bacterium | reverse complement strand
TCCAAGATGCCTGAGTGCCTCCAGGCGGTGTCCCTGGATTTCTGCATCCACGTTACTGATCCATTGTGGGCTTTTCGTCTTAAGAATCAGCGACGGGATATCAACACCGTCCCGCACCCAATGCTCCTGCGTCACGCTCTGAAGTTCGGTCAGCGAATGTTTGTTATCTGAATTCCAGATACCCGTAGGAACGAGTTCCGGATTTCCATCCGCATCCCGCGGAAGATACGCATGCCCGATCGACCACGACGTCAGCTCACAGACAATTCCGATGCAGCCTTTGAGCAGAGTCTCCAGCGAATCAGTCTCCCGCGCCAGCGTGGTGGATCGATGCAGCAGTCCGGCTTCCATTGCCTGGCGGCGCGCCTGCTGTTCGGCCACTTTCTGACGTGTGATGTTGCGACCAATGCCCACCAGTCCCATCAGCTTACCGTCAGAATCCCGCAAGGGGATTTTGCTGGTCAGCATCCAAAGCGGATTCCCTTCGGCATCAATGTTCGATTCTTCCCGATCAACCAGCGGAACTCCGGATTCCATCACCTGGCGATCGTCTTCAACGAAGTGATCGGCAAGTGACTGCGGGATAAAGTCTTCATCCCGGCGCCCGATTAGGTCCTCGGGAGTCGTCGCTCCGTACATCTTGACAAGTGCCGGATTCGCCATCAAAAACCGACCGGCCGTATCCTTAATGAAAATCACGTCCGGCAAATGATTCATAAGCGTCTGCAGGCGATCTCGTTCCTGATTCAGCGCCTCTTCAGCCTGCAGATACGATGTTATGTCGCGGGAAATTCCGAATGTGCCAATGATCTGCCCGGTGTCGTCCCTGAGCGGCATTTTTGTCGTGGAACAAAGCCGGGTCGGCTTTCCGGGACGCGCCTGTTTTTCGAGTTGCCCGATGATGCCTTCGCCGGTCTGCATAATTCTGAGTTCATCAGCGCGGGCTCGAGCCGCATGTTCCGGACTGAAGAAATCGGCATCCGACATCCCGATTGCCTCCACCGGGTCCTGCAGCCCGAATGAGCGAGCCTGGCTGCGACTAATTCGCGTGAAACGGCTTTCTCGATCCTTAAAATAGATCGAATCCGGGATGGAATCCAGCAGCGTGTGCAGCAACGATCGCTCATGATTGTGGTTGTTGTCCTGCTGGTGTCGCTCTGTTACATCCCAGAACAGGATCTGAATCCCAACAATCGCTCCGTCCGCATCCCGCAACGGCCCTTTAATCCGCTCCAGCCAGCGTTCACGACCGTCCGCTGCAATAAACCGACAGGTTTCGTGGGTCTCCTCCCCGCGTCGGATCACATCCAGATCGCTCAGGCGAAATTGTTCGACGTCGGATTGCGGGAACACTCCTGACACGTCGCGGTTAAGAACCTGCTCAAGCGTCTGGCCATGAAATCTCAGATAGGCCTGATTGGCAAACGTCGGTCGACCTTCTGTGTCTTTCTGAAGTAAACATATCGGCAGGCTGTCCGCAAGACACTGAAAACGTGAGCGGAACTGTCTGAGCGATTCTTCCGGGACGGTTCGGTCAGGTTCATTCATGGTATGTCCTGCAAGCTGCCGCGGGCCGATCGAGTCGCCGGAGATCACACCGGAGACCACCACATGATCCCAATCATCAGCCTCGGCGCCAATTGATTTGCAGTTTTTCCGGGAGTGCGAGTACCATCACGAATTTGGCGCGTGCCTGCTGTCCGTCGTTTCCTGATTTCATCGTTCCCCCCGATTGAATCGCTCTGATTCAGAAAGCCGATGTTCCATGCAGATCTGGGTAGACGCGGACGCCTGTCCCGTCGATGCAAAAGAGGTTCTGTATAAGGTCAGCAAACGCCTGCAGATTCGCGTGACACTTGTCGCCAATCAAATGATGTGGGTTCCCAGGTCGAATCTGATTCGGTTTGAACTGGTCAGAGCGGGGGCTGACGTCGCTGATCGCCGCATTGTGGAACTCCTGAATCCGGGAGACCTTGTGATCTCGTCCGATATTCCGCTGGCGGCCAATGCTGTTGCACGGGGGGCCGTTGTGCTCGACCCGCGAGGCGAAGAACTGAATGCGGACAATGTGGGTTCTCGACTGGCCGCACGAAATCTGATGGACGAGTTGCGAGGTTCCGGAATGGAAACCGGTGGCCCGGCCGCTTACAGCGCTCGCAACAAACAGGATTTTGCGAACCAACTCGATCGACTGCTGACAAAGCTCCGTGCGCGACAAAGCCCGACGAATGACGCCGGGCTTTGAAGTGCGATCTTACAGAAGTACCATCTTAGAGTTGTTTAATTCGGCGGCAGATCGCTTCGGCCATTTCCTGAGTGCCAACTGCCGTGGGGTCGTTACGATTAGCTTTCATGTCATAAGTAACATCTTTACCTTCCGCAATCACATCCGCCACAGCCTGTTCCAGCTTTGCGGCTGCTTTCGCTTCACCAAGATGCTCCAGCATCAGCTTGGCGGAAAGAATTAACGCGGTCGGATTGACTTTGTTCTGTCCTTTGTACTT
>JAGQQS010000250.1:9324-10385 GCA_020426105.1 Planctomycetaceae bacterium | reverse complement strand
ACGCCGAGTCCGCCCACCAGTCCTGCGCACAGATCACTCAGAATGTCTCCATACAGGTTGCCCATGACCAGCACGTCATACTGCTCAGGTTTCTGGACAAGCTGCATGCACATATTGTCGATGAGTCTTTCCATGTAGGTGATGCCGCTGGCATCCAGTTTACCGGCATTCGCGGTGGTTGAAGGCGGAACATTCTTCGCCAGATCAGCCCATTCATGTTTCGCCTTGTAAGAATTGGCGACCGCCCGTGTGACATCGTACCACAGGCCATCGGTGAACTTCATGATGTTGGCTTTGGAAATCGAGGTGACCGACTTGCGATTTTTTTCGACCGCATACTTGAATGCGTAATCAGCGATCCGTGTTGTGCCTTCCACAGACATCGGCTTGATGCTGATGCCGGTTGTCCTGATGTCAGTTGTGATCTTCTTGCCGGTCGCAGCAGCATTGATCTGACCAATGAGTGTGGCGGTGACGTCTTCGCCGGCCTTGAATTCCACACCGGCGTACAGGTCTTCTGTATTCTCACGAACAATGACGAGATCGACATTGCAGGCATCAAAAAACGTGCGGACACCTTTGTAGGTTTTGCAGGGGCGTACGCAGGCATACAGTCCCAGTTCCTGTCTCAGGTAGACATTGACACTCCGAAATCCTTTGCCGATCGGCGTCGTGATCGGAGCTTTCAGGGCGACCCCGTTGGCGCGAATTGATTCGAGTACGCTGGCTGGCACTCCGCCCTTTGCTTCGATGACTTCGATGCCGCATTCCTGCACATCCCACTCAATCCTGACGCCAGTCGCTTCGACACACTTGCGTGTTGCTTCTGCGATCTCCGGACCAACACCGTCACCTGGAAGTAAAGTTACCTTGTGCATTGCGATTCTTCGTTTCTTTCGTAGAACGTATGGGCGGGATGACAGCGGTGAAAAATGAGGTTCCCCCCGGATTTTCACGCGTAAGGCGAGACGTTATCACAACAACGATACACCTTCAACTGCCGCCCCTGAGCTTGCAGGCTGTCGATTTAGTCGCCCGGGGGCTTGCAGGCTGTCGATTTA
>JAGQQS010000250.1:0-9163 GCA_020426105.1 Planctomycetaceae bacterium | reverse complement strand
CTGAGATTGCATGTAGGATAAGCAGTTAAACCTGTTGCAGGTTTGGGAATCACCGCCTCCGCGACGGTCAGGGCTCCGTCAGCGGCTCCTCTCAGCATGACGGTCCGGATCATCGTTGGCACAGGCAGATCCAGGTGGCAGGTATGCCGCTTATTCCGCACTTTAGAAGCAGAACTAATGACTGTATCCCGGCTGGAACTGGCAATTGGCCAAATCCGATTTGCGCGTGAATATACGCAATCCCTGATCTCTGACCTCGAGCCGTCCGACTGGTTTCGACAGCCTGCCGAAGGTGTTTCTCACCTCGCATGGCAGGTCGGTCATCTGGCGATGGCGCAGTATGGCCTGTGTCTGTTTCGCATGCGGGGTCGGGCCGATGTGGACCCTGAGCTAATGTCATCGGCGTTTCGGAAGAAATTCAGCAAGGGGACCACCCCGGATCCGGATCCGGCAATGAACCCTTCGCCCGATGAAATCTGTGACGTGTTCGACCGCGTTTACGCGCAGACCATGCAGGAGCTTCCGACATACAGTGAACGTGTGCTCGACGAACCGGTGGAGATGCCTTATGCCGCCTGCGCTACCAAATACGGCGGATTGTTGTTTTGTTCGCACCACGAGATGCTGCACGCGGGCCAGATTGGTTTCCTCCGACGTCTGCTCGGCAAAGCGCCGGTACGATGAATGTCGTACATCCGTTTTTCAAATGTCCTGCAGTCTGTAGCGTCGGTCGATAGTCATGTTTCCCTTGCCGCTGTCAGACTTTGAATACTACATGCTGGTCGATGACCGTCCGTCACATCCCATGGTGTTTGTGATGGCCGCACATCTGGAGGGTGCGTTTCAGCAAAGCGCTCTGACGCAGGCACTCCAGGAGCTCGTTGAGTGCCATCCTTTTCTGCATTGCCAAATCGCTGACATACCGGGATGCGGTTGGTGTTGGGTTCCGCTGGCCGATGCTTCAATGCCTGTATCCGCAGGATCGACTATTCACCTTGATTGGCTGGATGTCGATGAAAGCGCGGTGGCCGAATTTGTGCCGCAGGTACGTGCCATTGACTTGACGTCCGAAACCGGCCTGCAGGTGGTTGTCCGGGCATCGCCCACCACGGCGCGTCTGTTCCTGTACATTCATCATGTCTGTTGTGATGGTATCGGGGGCATTCAGCTGCTGGGAGAACTACTCGCTCGATACGGCCAGAAAACAGCGGCTCCCGGTGAACGTCAGCCCGTGTTTGACGAACCCAGAACAGAGTTGCTGCTGGAACGCGAAAACTATGATGTCGGGGATGCCACAGTCCAGAAACACCGCAAGTCGCTCAGAAAAACTGCGGGCAAAATCTCGCGTTTGTTACTGCGAAAACCTGTCCTGCTGGCTCCGTCGGCTGTTGCTGTTGTGCCGTCGTCGCACACTCTGACGGCAGCCTGCCCGGCAATTCTGGAGGCCGTGATGTCCAAAAGAGTGCATCGCCGACTGCGAGCGGCGGCGGCGCGGTACGAGGTTTCACTGAATGATCTCCTCATCGGAGAATTCCTGAGGCATATACGGCGCTGGAATTCGACTCGAACGCCAGGGCCTGACAGAAGCTGGATTCGCCTAAGTGTTCCCGTGAGCATGCGAACTCGCATCCATGAACGGATGCCGGCGGCCAACGTCGTCAGCTATGCTTTTGTGACTCGACGTCAGCAGGAATGCGACGACATGCACACGCTGCTGCAGTCGATTCACCGTCAGACGAGTGATGTCGTTTTCAATCGTGAAGGTATCGTGTGTCTGAAGATTTTCAAAGTGCTGCGAAAGTTTCCACGCGGCATGAAAATGTTCCTCGGCCTGAAATCATGCCTGAGCACCGCCGTGCTGGCAAATATCGGAGATATTCGTCGTCGCTTCAGTGGCCGATTTCCACTGAGAACCGGCAGGTGGGTCGCGGGCAATGTCCTCGTGAAGCATTTAACCGGAGTGGCACCGGTTCGCCCCAATACGCGTGCCGCGGTGTCCATCGGCGAATACGCCGGTGATCTGTCGATCAGTCTTCGCACCGATGCCACCGTCATCAACGCGACAGATTCACATCGGTTTCTGCGCGGATTTCTGGCAGGTCTGGAAGAAGTGGCGGCAGAGTCTGGTGAAGCTGATCGCTGCGCTGACCCTGAAGCATTCAATCCCTGAAGCATTCAATGAAATTCAATGACACCATCGCGGGAACAAAAAGTGATTGAACCTTCTGTGCCAGTCAGTGCCACCGAAATGCGTAACGCCGCCTCCGCTGCCATCGACAGTTTTTCGCCGCTCGAAATCGTGCGGCTGATGAATGCCGAAGATCAGCGTGTTATCAATGCTGTCGCGAAAGAGGAATTGGCGATTGCCCGCGCAATTGACGTGATCGCCGAACGATTTTGCCGCGGGGGCCGCTTAATTTATGCGGGTGCCGGCACATCCGGGCGATTGGGTGTCCTGGATGCCAGTGAATGCCCGCCAACCTTCAGTACACCTCCGGAAATGGTTGTCGGATTGATTGCTGGCGGACGTGAAGCGCTGACTCGGGCCATCGAAGGCGCAGAAGACGATTCGCAGGCAGCATCGGCAGAACTTAAGGAACTCCGCGCAACAAGTCACGATACAGTCATGGGAATCGCCACCAGTGGTCGCACTCCGTACGTTCTTGGTGCGCTCGAATACGCCAGATCTATCGGGGCCTTCACCATCGGACTCGCCTGCAATGAGCAATCTGCACTCGCTGACTTGGCCGATCTGATGATCACTCCCATCGTGGGTCCGGAGGTGATTACAGGCTCGACGCGTCTGAAAGCAGGGACCGCCACCAAGCTGATTCTGAATATGCTGACGACCGGGGCCATGATCCGTATCGGGAAAACCTACGGGAATCTTATGGTGGATTTGCGTGCCACCAATCAAAAACTCGGCGATCGTTCGCAGCGGATTGTCGCAGAACTCACCAATTTGCCGCAGCCAGAAGCGGCTCAGCTGTTGAGCCAATGCGGTGGCGAAGTGAAAACGGCGATTGTGGCGGCACTCAAAGGCGTTTCCCCTGAAG
This sequence comes from Planctomycetaceae bacterium, assembly GCA_020426105.1. GTDB lineage: Bacteria > Planctomycetota > Planctomycetia > Planctomycetales > Planctomycetaceae > SXXK01. The sequence continues at coordinate 6,107 of JAGQQS010000250.1, read as the reverse complement.
AAGCGCGTCAGCGGCTGGCTCTGGATGCCGGTCATCTTCGGAAAACATTGTCTCGGACTCTGTAGTTGCGGTTCCTGCATCGCGCTTCAGGACAATTCATTGCTTTCGCCCGGACGTTGACATGTGGCAACTTCGCAACGCTTCAAAAAACTACTGCCGCAATCCGATACGCCATCTTTGTGGAGGTTCGCAGATCATGTTGTTCCGCAGCAGGATGTATTCGGGAAGCATCTCTGCCGATTATCCGGACATGGGACTCATTTTATTGGCAATCTGGAGACCACGATTCCGGGCATCATCGTCGTGAGCTTCGGACCTTCGAAATCTACCAGCGACGAACTCCGCCATGGCGAGCCGGGTTCAGATGTGGTCACTGCATCGGACTTCGTATCGTCGAAGAACAAATCCGCCAGCAGCACACCGTCATTCTGCAGTTGAGCTTCCGGCAGGCTCACCGGCTGGCCCAGCGCTCTGTCGATATAAACAGCGGTCGTGGCTGATGGCGGAACGACCACGGGGTTCCCGGTTTCTCCCCCGCGAATCTGGACGTGCATTGCATCCGATCGCCAACCGGGCGGCGGTTGTATCCGGACGATAGCCATCTGTGGTGAGAAAACCGATTCCGATGCCGTCATGTTAAGATTGAGTCGTGAAATTCCGCCCGACTGAACAACGGCATCCACCACGCTGAAGCCGAATCGCTGTGTGACGTTTGTGCAGAATAAATCCCATGAATCTGCGTCACCTTTCTTGAACTCGCACAGCAGACCACTGCCGCGATTGGCCAACAGGACATTTTCGAGTTCACACCGTCGCGGTGGATGATTGAAGGACGCCGCGTAGCCACCACCGGCAAACACACTGTTGCGGATCGAAACCATCCCTTCCGACCCGGCCAGTCGATGCCAGGCAACGCCCACGAAATTATCTTCGGCGGCAGGAGACTGAAACACACATGCGTCAATTGAGACAGTGCCGCTCTGCACAGCCAGCAGCTGTGAAATGGAGGGCCGGTTCATATCTTTGGCCACGACTTCCGCGGACTGCTGCGCGACGTTAAGGCCTTTGAGTTCCAGTGAGCGGGCCTGCAATACCCATTGCTTTCCGGCAGGGACAATCACTTCCGCAGGAGGTTCGGCGTTGCAGACAATTCGCAGCGTTCCGGGAAACTCCCGGCGTTCAGCCAGATAGGTCCTCCCGGGTTCCAGCGGAATAACGCCGTTCGCATCAACGGGCGGCAGTGCGACAGGACCGACCGCTTTGGACGCAACCTCGGGCTTGTGTGAGCCTGAAGCGACATCGCGAGCAGCCTCAGGGGCCAGTCGCAATGTTTGTGGCAAAACGCCTGCCCGCGCCGCAAGGACCACAAGAATTCCCAGCGCCGTGGCTGCCGCCGTTGGCCACAACCAGGATGCTGCCGTGTGCCGCGCGGGCATCCGAGGTCGCAGATTGCGGCGCAGCGCATGATCAGGCATTCGCCGGGCCAGCGTGCGGCATTGACTCAGGCTGTTGCCGGCCGCGGCTTTCCAGAGTTTAAGTACCTCCGCACTGCTTCCCGGCCGAAGTTCGGGCGCGCGGCGCGTCATGGACTGAATTAACCGCGACATCCACTCCGGACAATCCGGCACCGGGCCGCGTACGTCAGCGATATCGTGATCTTTCTGTTTCATCATCCGCGTCACCGGATCAGCACTCAACAGAACCGGGCGGCTTGTGAGCAATTCCCAGAGCAGACATCCGAGTACATACAGTTCGCTGCGAGCGTCCGGGGCGCGCCCGGTGCCGACCTGCTCTGGTGCCACTCCGTCGCAGTCACGCAGCGTTAACTGATCGGTAAGTGCGAACACGGGGTTGTAGAGGCGTCGGGCAAATGGATCGACGAGATGGATACCTCCTCGCAAATCCAGACGCACGTTCCGCAGGACGAGATCTCCGTGAAGCAGTCGAGCCGACTCAAGCCACGTGAGCGCCACAAGCAATTCGCGCCCCATCTCCGCCACGACTTCCCACGGGAGTCTTCCGCCACGAATCAACAGTTCCTCCATCGACCAGCCGGGAATGAATTTGGAAACCAGCCAACGCGAGGGCCGTTCAGTCCCGTTTCGGAATGAATCAGGACGATCTGCTGAAGGGAACCCGATCACTTCGAGGGGCATTGTCAGGGCCGCGGGCCGTGTACTTCTGAGGCGATCCGCAGCAGCGAACAATTCTGCAATCTGGTGATCCGCGTCTTCGGCATTGCCCCCGGGAGCTGCTCGCAAAACGTATTGCTGAACTCGTTTTTCATCGGTGGCCAGCCAGGTTGATCGGCCGAGCGCGCGTTGACGCTGGAAGCGACCGATGACCACTGTGTGCGCGGCATCGGTTTGCAACTGATCGGCCTGCCATGCCGTCAGAAATCTTTGCTGAACGAGAGCATCCAGCCATACCGAATCAAAGTCCGGCAGGTCCTGACAGAGGCGACGAACGTGCGGTTCGCAATGATCTAGTTCCGCCTGAGTGCAGAGTTTTTGATCTGTAAGGAGCTGAATAAGCTGATCTGATGGTGTTCGCATCCGTGCCCGCCCGTAAACCTGACGCTCTCGGCATCGATTCGTCCATTACTCGATGCCCTCATTCTGACGGTGGGCATTGTCACAGAATTGAGGGATTGCCGACAAGGCGGCTTTTGCGACGCATTCTGAGACGCGCTGACGGGCAAGTTCGCAGAATGAGGTGTCATCTCCGGATTGCAGACTGGCGAGTTCTTCCGGCGTAAATCGAGGCCCGTAAACGATATGCGTTCGTCTCGGCCGGATAAACCATGCCCCGCGCGGCATCGCCTGACCAGACCCGAAGATCCCGACAGGATAAACGGGCTGCTTCGTCCGACGGACAATCGCCAGAAAGCCCGGTCGAAAAGTAAGCACTTCCGGGCCGGATGATCGCGTACCTTCGGGAAATATGCCCAGCAGATAGCCCTGTTCCAGACGATCGACCGCAAGGCGAATGCTGCCCCCGCGCGCGGCCTCCCGACTGATTGGAATGACGTAGGTACGACGGAGCAGCCAGCCCAGCAGTGGCACCTTAAAAAGATTATCACGCGCCAGGTAAGATACGGGGCGTGTCAGCAAGACAGCGGCAAGAATGGGATCCAGAAAACTTTGATGATTAATGAGCAGCAGCCCGCCCTGTGTGTTGTCGATATGCTCCGTGCCGGAGCAACCGACGCGCAGCCACAAACGGCAGATAATCCAGCCAGGCCAATGGAATGCGCGCCAGATTGGATTCGGAACAAGGACTGCAGAAGGACTTAATTCGGTCGCAGGATTTTCTGACTGCACGCACTGGTTCCTGATTTCGTATAACTTCCCGAGTAATCGAAATGGACCTGAATCCGTCACGCCTGCAGCAGGCATTGGGCCACAATTGTCGTGTCGCTGAGGTCGGTAAACAAATGATCGGGCTGGTGGATCTGAAGTTCGGCAAAAGAGTACATTCCGGTCGCCACCGCGACTGCCCGGGCGTTGACCGATCGCGCGCAACTAATATCCGCAGGCGTATCGCCGATCACACACGCCGCACGATCCGACACATGACACTTCAGATGAACGCGGACAGTATCCAGCGCCAGGCGGGCGACGTCATTGCGGTGGGCGTGATTGTCTCCAAACCCGCCCGTTTCAAAAAAATGGTCGATCCCAAAGTGCCGCAACTTGATCCACGCGCCTTCGACATAGTTACCCGTGAGCAAACTCAGGTGAACACTATCGTGCTGCTGAAAATGATGCAACAGATCCCGCACGCCCGGCAGTAATGCACCCGGAAGAGTCTGCAGGCAATCGGGCAATCGTTCGAGATAGCTTCTCATAAACCGTTCACGTTCTGCGGGTGAATCGACCAGGTCGTAGCGCGCAAATATTTCGTCTGCGATTCCGCGATCGGTGCGACCTGCCGTGAGTACGCCCTCGAACGGAAATCTGATTCTGAATTCTTCCACCAGAGCCAGTTCCATCGCGCGTTGCCCGGCGCCGCCGGTACTTAACATGGTGCCGTCGATATCGAAAAATAAAACTTGTTGCACGGTCATCACTTTCGCAGGCATCTGAACGTCGGTACGCAGTCTTGATCGTCGCGGAGCTTCTGATCACCGTTCAAGTTGTAGCAGTTCGTCGCGAATCAGCCATCACGTCCCGATAAAACACGTGGTTCTGTAGCGAAATCCTGAGGAAAATTCAAATTTTTGGACGAAGTGACTTAGAACCCCTAACAAAACCTGCGCGGCCACCGAGGTTTTGTTAGGGGTTCTTAGACAATGGGAAGCCGGCCACAAAAAAGGAGGCCGCGAGGCGTGCGCTGCAACTTCCGGGCTGTTTGGCGATTGCTTCCCGCCCGTTTTCTGAGGCATTAAACCGTTGAGACTCATATGACAGGGGGGTATACTACCCACCCGGTCCTTCCGACTTTTTCAACTCCGAGGCTGCATCGATGTCAATTCTTGTGGAATGTTCGGCCTGCAACGGTCAGTTTCGCGTGGACGAGATGCATGCTGGAAAACGGATTCGTTGCCCTGGTTGCCAGGGCGTCATCAGTGTACCGACAGCAAATCGCCCAACGACTCCTGTTCGCCAGGAACCGGTCCGTCCCCTATCGTCGACAGCCCGGACACCATCGAATTCAACTTCGCGCCCACAATCCGATTCACGTCGCCGCGGTGAAGCATACGCAGAGCCGCCCGTCCGCCGACCAAAAGATCCTGGTCGATACACACAGGCCAGCACTCCAGCATGGAAAATCATCTTGATTTCCACCGGTGCCGTCGTCGCATTGGGGTTGAGTGTTATTGTTTTAGTGTCACTTGTTCGTCGCACGAATTCGAGCGACGATGTCGCGACAACGACGGCGAAGCAGGAATCTTCACCACCGTCTGACCTCAGCGATGCACAGCCCGCAGAAGCCGATCCGGAAGCCAAGAGGTCTGACGTGCCGTTCGCCACCGCGGACACGGGGGCAGGAAGTTCATCAACTTTTGCCAACGGGACAGCTTCCGGTACGGTCAGCGTTTCGGACTCGTCTCCGGGCGGGAAACAGCCGGAACCCGAAACTGGCAATCCCGCTGAAAGCACACCGGCGTCCGATATCGTGGCCGCCGCGATCGCAGCGGCAGGTTCATTGCCGTCCGTCGTGCCGACTCCCACGCAACCGGTGACGGCCGCCGGAGATACGTCAGAGGCTCCGCCCAGTACCGCTGTTGCGGCCCCCTCAACTGTGCTGGCGGTGTCAGAAACCGATCTTTCGATTGATGAACTGTTCTCTCGAGTCGAAGGCTCTGTGGTTCGTGTCAACGTCGCATCCAGTGAAGGAGCCGGAAACGGGAGTGGATTCGTGATCGATGCGGCGGGCATCGTGGTAACGAATTACCATGTCATCGCGGGAGCGAATCGCGCGTGGGTTGAATTTGCAAACAAAGACCGAGTCGATGTTGACGGCTTTCTTTTTATTGATCACAAGAAGGACATTGCGATTCTGAAGTTCGATGCAGCCCGCTGTTCAAGCCCTCTCGCTTCCATTCCCGTGGCATCCGGACAACCGCGAAAAGGAATTGCGGTCGTCGCCATAGGAGCACCCCTTGGACTTGATATGTCTGTCACGGAAGGCATTGTCAGTGCTGTGCGCACGGCGAAAGAACTCGAAGAATCCATCGCTCTGACGGGACATTCCGGAACATGGGTTCAGACGACAGCCGCGATTTCTCCGGGCAACAGCGGCGGACCATTGATTACGAAGCGTGGTGAAGTTGTGGCCATCAACACCCTCGCCCTGGTCGGTGCCGGGGCACAGTCGTTGAATTTCGGGATTTCCGGTGAAGATATCCGTCAGGCCATGACAGAACTGAAAGATAACCCGATTCCGCTCAGTCCATTGTCAGCACCGGAAATGGACGACCATGAAGGTCAAGGCCACCCCCGTTCCGGTGGAATCCACGACGCTTCCGGCACCCCACAGGGGGATAAACTACTGGCTGAACTGCGTAAGCTGGTGATTGTCTTTTTGCCGCTGACCTTTAACGACCCGCAACAGACGGTGATCAGCGCGGTGCGATCCGAAGCCCGACAAACTCTTCAGAA
>JAGQQS010000249.1 GCA_020426105.1 Planctomycetaceae bacterium | reverse complement strand
GCCACAAGCCGTTCCGTGAGTTTTTCAAAGGCGTCGCGATCGGCTGCAGTCCACCAGTTCTGCAGATTCCCGTCGCCGTCATACTTGCTGCCTTCATCGTCGAAGCCGTGACTGATTTCGTGACCGATGACTGCACCGATTCCTCCGTAATTCGCGGCGTCGTCAGCCAGCGCGTCGAAAAAAGGAGGCTGCAGAATGGCCGCCGGAAATACGATCTCGTTCATGCCTGGATTATAGTAGGCATTGACCGTCTGGGGTGTCATGCCCCATTCCTGGCGATCGACAGGATCATGCAGTCGGTTAAGCTGTCGGAAGTGTTCAAATTCAGAAGAACGCAGCATGTTGCCCAGCAGATCGTCCGCTTTAATTTCGAGTTTCGAATAATCCCGCCACTGATCCGGATATCCGATCTTGGTCGTAATTTTGCTCAGCTTCTGCAGAGCTTTCTCTTTAGTGGCATCGGTCATCCACGAAAGTTCATGAATGCTGGTTTCATACGTCTTCATCAGATTTGCGACAAGCTGATCCATCCGACGCCGCGATTCCGCAGGAAAATACTTCTGGACGTACAACTGCCCCAGGGCTTCGCCGAGGACGCCGAAATCACCGGCACCAGCGCCGGAAGTCGCATCAACGGCTCGTTTCCATCGTGGTTTTTGTTCCGGAACACCCGTGATGGTACGATCGTGGAGTTCAAAATGAGCGTTCACGAATGCGGGCGGCAGGTAATCCGCAGCAGCGTCCAGAACTCGAAATTGAAGGTACTGCTTCCATGTTTCGACCGGCGTCTCCTCAATAATCGTCTCCAGCGCCGTAAAGAAGCTGGGGGTCATCACATTGACTTCTTTGAGATCCGGTGCACCAACGGCTTTAAAAAACACCAGCCACGGCAATCGATCAGAAACGTCGGTCAGTTTCGTGACTTCGTACAGGTTGTACCGCTTTTCGGCATCGCGAAGTTCGGTGCGTGACCATTGAGCTTTTGCAAGAGCTGTCTCCAGCTGCAGTATATTCTCCGCCGCTGAGTAACCGTCGGGCAGTTCAGCCAGCTGGTAAAGTTCGACGATGAATTTTTGCAGGGCGAATCGTGCTTCTGCATACTTTTCGCTGTGTTCGAGATAGTAGTCGCGGTCTGGCAGTGTTGTCCCTCCCTGAGCAATGGCAGCAAGGTAGCGCGACGAGTTCTTATCGTCGGTTTCGACTCCAAATCCAATCGGACTTCCAATTCCGATGATGTTGACCCTGCCAAAAAAACGAACGACGTCTTCGGTTGTGGACAGACCGTTGATCTCATCCAGCAATGGCTGCAGCGGCTTGATCCCTTTTTCTGCAATCAACTCTTCATTCATAAAGCTGCCGTAAAAGTCTCCGACTTTACGACTGTTGGCATCGGTTGGATTCTTCACCGACGCTTCGATGATCTCGCGAATATGCTCCCGGGCGGCATCATCCAGCGCGGTGAATGATCCGTAGTTCGATTTGTCCGACGGGATTTCGGTGTTCAGCAGCCAACGGCCGTTGACATACAGGAACAGATCATCCTGCGGCCGTACTGTCAAGTCAAAACCATCGGGATCAATGCCCGAATCGAGTGGTTTGTCTTCCGCCGATGCAACACCGATGGCAAGCGTCAAAATGAGCCAGCATGCAATCAGCGGCGTCCTTTTGCATAGTCGTGACGAATTCTTCGAGCTCATTAAAAACGCTTTCATAACAGGCGATTCAGAATCTAACCGCCCGACCTGGAAATCTGGCAAAATCTCCCCGCATTCTGTCGAAGCCGCCACGAATTTCCAGTCAGGCGCGCAAAATGCGTGACTCGGGGTGCAGTCGCGGATTTCTGTAG
>JAGQQS010000248.1 GCA_020426105.1 Planctomycetaceae bacterium | reverse complement strand
GTCGCGCCAAGGATAATATTTTCCTCTCTCGCGCCGATCAGACGAGAAGCTCTGGCCAGGTTTGTGATTGCTTTAAGTTCCTGTAGCTCAGCGGCCTCCGACCTGGAATCGGCGTGGGGAGCCGGTGTCCAGAATTTCTCGCTGAGGTCCATCAGTCCGGATGCCGATGTTTCCAGCGCCCACACGATGGGCCAGACGCTTCGCGCGAACAGTTTCATCAATGGAGACAGTCGGAGACAGACCCATTCCTTGTTCCGGAGGGCGAACAACTTCGGTAACAGCTCACCTCCGACAATCGTGACCGCCGTCAGCGGCAGGACGATCAGGACGATCGCCAGGACGTTGGCAGCGGCCGGACTAAGACCGAAGCCTTGCAGCATCGGAGCGATATCATCCGAGGCACTGGCTCCTCCTGCAGCCCCGGCCACAAGTCCCACGAGTGTGATTCCCAGTTGGACGACCGCCAGGCTCTTTTCAATTTCTACCTTCATGTAAAGCGCGGCCGCGGCACCGGCTCGTTTGTGATTGTCCAATAGCTGGAGCCGCGCGACAGTGACGGAAGCCAGCGCGATTTCATACGCCGCAAAGACCGCGTTGACGCAGACCATTAGCGCAACAACAATGAGTTCAATGCTCTCCACGGCGATTTCCTGGATCTCGGCGACAGTTAACGCCTAAACCGCCGTCAGACGATGACTTCGCGGGAAACGCTGGTTGTCGATGATAAACGACTGGCAGGCTCACATGGGAATAAGACTGCCTTCATCTGTTGCTGTATCCCGGTCAGGATTCTTTTCAGCTCAACGGATTCTACTTTATTCAACACTGCAACAGGAGTTTATCATACTCGGTTCTCGTGGCTATGGAACGCTCCGTGAAACGGTTTCACTAAGTCCCGAAATCCAGATCCGGAAACGCGAGATCGAGCAACTCCATTGTTAATTCACACGTATTCAGTTCTGCGTCCGGCTTCAGACAAAGGGGCCAGGAACCAATCATGCGCAGCCCTCTGGTGGCCATTTGGTTATCGGTTCCGGTCCACTTTCCTGAAGCTCCAAACCGGAACAACGGTTTACGGTTTTCTATTGCCTGACAGCAAACAGTGTGTCTCCGGACCGCATAAGAATCGTGCCCGGAACCGCGACGGCTGCGTACTGGATCGGGCCAGACCCATTGGCCATCGCACGGCGACGATTCGGGTCTGGCTCCTGCTGGCCGGTCGCAGCCGGTACTTTTTCGGCGGCTGGTTCTGCTGCAACCCAAAGACGATTTGCTTCAGACAGTTCGGTATATTCGTTGCCTGCCTGCAAAACGGTTGTCGCACCGTCTTTACCGAACACATAGATTCGTGAACCTGCAACAATCGGTGTCGCCCAGCATTGACCGCATGGAAGTCGTTTGGAATAAAGCTCTTTGCCCGTCTCAGCATCCAGACAAAAGATAACGCCGCTGGAATTAACCCAGTAGGCATGTTCTCCATCACAGACCGGTGTACTAAACGATCCTCGTGCTTTGTCAGCGATCCAGTCCACTTTGAATTCCCATCCCGCTTCGCGACGCAGAATTCGTCCACGCAGATTGGAACGTTCTGCTTTTTCAGACGGACCTTCTGACGGGCGAATGAGAGAGCCGAGAAGGACGGACTCGTTGCCAAAAACGACGGGTGTGGCCGCGGAGTTGCCGCCCACTTCGGTGAAGGTCCAGAGCTGTTTTCCGGTCTGTGGGTCGTATCCGTCGACACTGCCCACGGAGCTGCAGATGATCTGAGGCTGGCCGTCGATAGTGGCCAGAAATGGAGAACTCCAGCTGCGACGACTTTCACGATCCGTTTTCCAAAGCGTTTTCCCGTCCTGCTTGCTCAGCGCCACAAGGTAAGAAGGTCCGGCATGATCGATGAGGATGTAGATCGCATCTTGATCCTGAACAGGCGACGCTCCCAGACCAAACTTGTTGTCGAATTTTCCATATTCTGCGGAGAGAGACCTCTTCCAGACTTCTTTTCCGTCATGCGTCAGGGCGACGACGTCGCCGCTTTCGAAAAATGCAAATACATGACTATCATCGCAGAGGGGTGTCGGCGCAGCGCGACTGACAAGATATGTGCTCTCCACAGGTGCAGTTGATGTCAGTGCATAGGTCCACCCTGCGGCTCCATCTTTCAAACTCACCTGTGAAACGTAGTAGGTTTCTTTATTGGGCCCTTCCACCGATGTCACGAACACAGACTGGCCATAAACGACAGGGCTGGACTGACCCTCTCCCTGCACTTTCGTTTTCCAGGCAACAGTTTCCGGTGACCAACTCAGTGGAAGCTTTTTCGGGTCGAAATGCGACGCATAAGTCCCGGTCAGAAAACCAGTCCAGGAGGCTGCTGCGGATCCAGCGGATTGCTCCTCTGCATTCAGCGTCGGTATAAGCGTAACGAGAAGACCAGACATGGCGACAACGGCCACGACGACATCACGAAAGGAAGGCATATTGATTCTGTCCTGAAAATGATCCGGGAATTTCAACACGGGACGCAGCCGACCTGACGTCCTTCAGATCCGCCGGACTCTCGGAATGAGTCCGACGGTACGAGTACTCAGGTCAGCGATCAAAAAGTTTGCGAAATACACCAATGCACATTTTCGCGAGGATAATTCTGTCGGCGAGTATCAGAATTCCGGCAGCGGATTAC